>JAEOSO010000050.1 GCA_016840315.1 Candidatus Borrarchaeota archaeon
CATCCTTTGGTGTGTTCTTTAACTCTCCTGATAACTTAGATACCGCCATGTTTTACCACGACCTCTCTTAGGCTAATCAACCAATTACTCTTGTCCCTCACGAAACAAGCCCCCTAACTTGTTAGAGGGTGATTGACCTTCATTAAATTTTTTCGTTTTTCTCTTTTCGCGCTCTCTCAATCGTTTGATTTGAAATGCAAGATCTCTGAATTCCTTTGCACCTTCAAGGATTTTGTGCATGGTCGAAAACTCTTTTCCATTTGAAATCGAAAGGAGTTCTTTAGCGATTCCCTTCTCCCCAATTTTTGAGAGGGCGATTTTTGCGTTTTCTGCTTTTTCCTTGGATTCATCAAGGGCAAGTATAAGAGGCTTAATAGATTTTGGTGACATTTCCGCTAATAAAGTTATAAGAATGCGCTTTAAATTCGTTGATGATCCTTCAAATGTGTTGATTAGCGGGTATATACTTGCATCTCCCATTTTATAGAGAACCTTCACCGCACTTGCGGTTACAGTTTTCTTTTTATACTCTAGAGCTTGAATTAATGGTTGGATCGCAACATCTCCTAAGTTATAGAGGATCTTCATCGCGTTTTTCTTGATTTTTTCATCCTTATGTCCAAGTGCATTGATTAAATCGGTATCTGCTTTTCTGCCGAAACATGTTAGTATTTTCATGTTGTTTCGAACGAGTTTTTTGTCTGGACTGTTTAGCGATTTAATCAAAGGGTTAACAGCAGGTTTACCTATTTCCAGCAAGACATCTCTAATATGTTCGAAAAAGATATCCTCGGCATTGTTTAATCTTTGTATAAGGGGCAAAACCGTCTCTTTTCCTAGTTTCACTAACGTTTTCTTAACATTTTCTGAAGAATCCGCATCTCGAACTTCTTGAAGTGCATCGACAAGAGGAATGATTGCGGGAGTCCCAATTTTGACTATGGTATAGGAAGACCAGCGTGATATATCAGCATCTGGATCTTTTAAACCTTCAAGTAAAACATCTATTGTCTCATTGTCCTTAATTTTTCCAAGTCCAATTACTGACATCCATCGCTCATGTTTTTCATAGGATGGGTTCTTTATTCGATCTGCAAAGAATTTTAAGACTTTTTCATTAATATGATTTCTTAGAGCCCATGCAGATATCCAACGAATGCGAGGGTTTCTGTCTTCAGCCATACTAAGCAAATAGTCAATTATTCGATCATCTTCGAATTTACTAAGAAGCAAAATCATGTTTTCTCGCATATAATTCAATTCGGGAAATAGATCATTAAGGAATAAGAAAAATCCTTCTTCTTTAGGTATGTTGAATACATCTCTTAGTTTTTCGATCATTTGCGCATACTTATAATCACCCATCGCATATTGATGAAATATTTTTTCAAGAGTTTCAAACTGTTGAAAATCGGGATGCCTGTCAATAATTTGTTGCTTTTTCGAGTCTGATATCTTAATGTCTGGTTTAGGCGGATCTTGAAGTACACTAATTAATTTTTCAATAATTACGTTAGAATCTAAAAACATACAATCAAAATGATATAATACATCTTCCTCAGGCATGTTAAATACGGTTCCAATCTCTTTGAGAAGTTTATCGCTTGAAATGCTTCCCTTTATATACCGTTTAAATATATCTTCAAAAAGTGGATATTGTTTGAACTCAGGAAACTTCTTTAAGATAAATTCTTTTTTTTCTTCGTCTGAAAGAGCTCTGTTTATTCTTAACTGAGAAATTACATCTCTTGAATTTGCGCGAATCTGCCATGAGGGCGAATCTAAAAGATTGATTATTGGATCTAAAACAATTGGCTCGCCTATTTTTCCTAATGATTGGATGGCGCATCTTTGGACATCTAAATCGTCGTTATTCTGAAGTAATGGAAGTAGCGTATTAATTGATTGACTAACAATCTGAGAAATAACCTTTTCATTTGTTTCAATTTCTGATGGGGTATTTAAACTATTTAAAAAGAGTTGTGTTTCTTGTAAGGAACTTATTTCTCCTAACAGATTGATTGTTTCTATGAGCTTAGCGTTTTTCTCTGGCATTCTTTCATTCGTCTGAATAATTTCAATTAATGGTTTTATGCCAGTTCGTCCCATTTTTCGAATGATATTTTTTGCTAGAGTCGCTACATCTTCATCTTTGTCCTTGGCAACATTGAGTAAAAGAGGTGTACTGGCCTCACCAATATGAAGAATAAGTTTCTCGACATTTCTTCTAATTATTGGGTCTGGTTCTTTTAATCCTTTGATGAGTGTTTTGACACCAACTTCTCCTATTTGGATCAGAATGTTTTCTAGTTCTTCAGTATCTATATGTGGCTCTTTTAGAATATTCATCAATGGACGTACAACTGGCTCACCGATGTTAATCAAAATTTCTCTTACGTCTTGTTTAATTTTTTGGTTTGCTACTAACAAAAGTTCTAATAACGGCTCTACAGCAGGTTTTCCTAACTGGATCAAGATTTCTTTCGAAGCGTCTCTGATTTCTTCACTTGGATCAACTAATGCTTGTATCAACGGAGTGACACTAGGTTTTCCTAATTGGATCAAAATTTCTTTCGAAGAGTCTCTGATTTCTTCACTTGGATCAACTAATGCCCGTATTAATGAAGGAACTGAAGTTTTTCCTAATTGGATTAAAATACTTTTTGACGAGTTTCTGATTTCCTCGCTTAGATCATTTAGAGATTGCACTAGCGGGTTAACTGAAACTTCTCCTAATTCCAAGAGAATGTCCACAACATTCTCATAGATTTGATCGTTGGATGTTTTTAATGCTTGAATATAGTTATCAACGGCATATTGTCCTCGCCTAATAAGGAGTGTCTTAATACGAATTACGACTGTTTCATCCTGGTTTTTTAATTCTTCAATGAGTCGTTCAATAGCTGATATATCTTCTTCTAAGAGTTTTTGTTCAATATCCTTAAATGACAAAGCCTTAAGAGATGATTGTTTCTTTTCCGATTTCATTTCATCATTTGACAATTTAAATTCACACAATCTTTTTTTGGTTTGATTTAATCAGAGTAATAGATTTTATATCCAATCTGCGCTTTCAAGTTTTTGAGGTAGGTATTTTCCGTGAAGGATAGAAGTTCTTTATTTCTCTTTACAAGGGGCAACACGTTAAATCCAGTCTGCGCTCTCTAACTTCTGCGGGAGATATTTCTCTGTCATGTATTCGAACCCCTTTGCTGCAAGCGCTTGAATTTCAGCTTTCACACCGCTTCTCAGCATGGAGCGGAGCTCATCCGCCCATTTTGGTTTGTTTTGCAACCACTTTTCTTCCAATAACTCTTTTCCTTTCTTTCTATCGGCGTCAGTAAGCGGAATATAGACCTCTTTTGGTATCTTGTACTTTTGCATGTCCCCTGGACGTAAACCAAGCCAGTAGATATTTTGGGTAACAAGCCACGGTGTTTCGTAGCCAAGAGCCTTGCTTCCAAATGTATAACTGCGTAAAATCTCAAGTCCGTATGGATCAGCATCCATGATAGCAAATACAGGAAGTCCTGTTTCATCCACGATTCTTCGGAGCATCATTCGGGTGGCTATATCTGGGGAGCCTATGCCGGTCATGAGAATACAGGGATACCTCTCGTAAATCTTTGCTTCAGAAAGACTCATAAAGGCCGCGTCTTTTTCTACAAGAAGCACAAATTCAGCATCTGAGTCTATATCCTCTACTTGCTCCTGAAAAGGTGTGATGGCTTTTCCTCCGGTTCCCATTTTCGTACAATCGATTAGATCACCACTTTCTCTAAAACGGATTCGACCAATAATTTTTCCTTTAGCAGATGCCACAATATAGGTGGCATTTCTAATAGTCCTCAATGTGACTGCAAGATCTTCTATAGCACGATCACTGATAGTTTGATCTTGGAAAAGGTTTACATCGGTGTAGAAAAGTTCACGCTTTGTTGAATGTCGTCCCAGTGAGAGAAGTTCGTGAATCCCATCTGCAACGCGTATTAAAACCGCTAATTGCCTAACGCTTGCTGGGCTTAGCGATCGAGTGACTGCATTATGTCCTAGAAATATATGTCCTGTCTCTTGATCGACAATCGTGTTCTGGGCACTTCTGATGGGCACTAATACTGACGGGCGTTCACCAAAATCTAATAAACTCAACAAGTTTAATGCGATATCTTCTATTCCTTGTTTGGTTTCTTCTAGTGAAAGTTCGTTGATTTTCAATGCGTCTTTTGGTGATTTTATTGCTTCTTGATCTACTTTTTTTAACTTACGTATTTCTTCTATAATCTTCAAATTTTGTGCAGTTTGGCTCACATATACTCCCTCTCATTAATCTATACTATATTCAGACATGATAATTTTCATTAATCTATACTGTATTTCTGATTCAGACATCGGTATTCCTTTTGTTATTTTTGCTAAGGATACTGCCAATCGATTTGCATGTTCTTTTAATTTCTCAAATTCCTGTTCTTTCTTTTTTTCCTCTTCTCTACGAGATATATAGGTTTTAACGCCTCTGAACGCCTTTTGCATACTTAATTTGATTGTTTCTCGCAATTCATCGTAGTCTGCAATGAAATCTTTCGCAGCATCTTGATAAGGCATCCTTGTTGAGACTACACTCACCATGACAGTAACTCCGTGCACGTTTATATCGATATAGCGCTTTATATTAGCCTCTTCAAGTGCTTTGTAGCACACATCACTTCTTTCTTTGAATAGAAGTGGGATCCGGTTTGCAAACCGATAAAGGTTCACACCGGTCGGAATATTTCCTCCAAAAGCAACTGAGGTAGTGATGTGCACTGGATGACCTTTAATGGCAATAATCTTGCCAGTAACATTTTTAATATATTCAGGTTCTAATAGGACATTAGCTGCCTTCTCTAAACTTTCAGGAGGTAATATTGATAGACAACTACTATCTGGAGCAGGAAAGTCATCGTAAGAGGACATAGCTTCTGATAATTTGAAAATATGTGCTTCATTCAATTCTGAGATTAGCATGTATGGGTCGATATCAACTTTGTAACGCAGAAATTTTTTAGCAGTACCATCCCCAATGCCTTGAAAATCAATCATGAGAAACTCTGCTAACGTAGGGTGACCCTCTTTTAGTTCGTTCTTAATTTTATACTTCTTTGGATATTTTTTTACCATTTCTTTCAATTCTTCAATATCTATCCCATGTGGATGTGGTTTCGTTTCTAATGGGAGAGGAGGAATTTCATCTGTTATTCGTTTAAAGAGGTACTTATCATCTCCAATTACCAACCGGAAGTCTACATAAGGCGTAACTAGCGCTAACTGTTTAAAATATTCTAAAATACGTTGCTTTGCCCAGATTAAGTTACCGCCAAAGTATAATCGCATTCTCAAGCCATGCCAAGGCTTATCAGGAATAATTTGTTGAGCGGTATATATCGGAGAGTTCGATTTGAGATCTATCCTGATACGAAAATAGCTTTCTTCAGAAATATCTCTTGTAGCTGACCAGATCTCTGTATCCAAACCTGTAGTTCTCTGTGCATGTATCATCGCCATTTTCGCACCCATGCCAAACCGACCTCGGCCCTGTTTGATACCGTATTTAGTACCTGTAAAAACAGTGCCGAACACGAGGCTTATGAATTCATGGTAGATTCCAGGACCATTATCTGCAACTTCAATGACATAATATTTCTCGCTGGGATCATGCTCAATCTTAAAATCTTCAATACCTTCTAAGACCGATCCAGATCCGCTTTCATCTAAGTTTGCGAGTATTTTTTTGCGAATGCGTTCATGGCTGACAGGGTGAATGATTATATTGATATTTGGATAATCAATTTCCTCTCCGCGCATCTGAAGCATTTGAATATCTTCTTCACATGCGTCTAGGCTGTTTTCGACCAATTCTCTTACACTGGTGAAGGTACTTTTTCCAGGGTTATCAAAACCCGCGATCTCTGAATTTTCCTTGAACCATTGCGCCGCAGACAAAGTTTCTACCTTATCCGATGTCATAGTACTACCAACTTTAACTAACTATATTGAAAGATGTTTTCTGTACTTTTAAATCCAAAAATAAATCTTATGTATCCTTTGAGGTGCTTTCGTCCTCTAATTGGACCTTAAAGATCTTGCTAATGAGGTTGGCTCTTGCTTTGAGCGCTTTCTCATCCCAGAGTCTATTAATAAATAGCTTAAACACATGTTCCATAGAATATGCCACATGTCCTCTACCAATGGTTCTTCTTTGAGTAAGGAACATAATACTAACCAGTTCTTGGCATAAGGCATCAAGCATTTCCTTTAAATATTGATCTGCTACCTCAATAAGTGCCTTTTTGGCTTCTCCGCTCGTGTAAAAACTTGTATTTGCTATTTCTTTCATTTTTGCCCTTACGTAATTCACAATAGGTGCCATAAATACAAGACGACGTGTGAGAGTTTCTTCATCAAATACTTCTTCTTCTAACTCTAAACTGAGTTCATCATCAAAATCTATGTCAAAATCTGGCTCCTCAGTTAATGTCTCATCATTCGGAGGTAACTCATCGCCTTCTTTCAGTTCAGATGCATCAGTTATCTTTTCATGGGTGTGAGATGCATCAGTTATCTTTTCATGGGTGTCAGATGCATCATTTATCTTTTCATGGGTGTGAGATGCATCATTTATCTTTTCATCGGTGTGAGATGCATCATTTATCTTTTCATCGGTGTGAGATTCATCATTATTATTTGAAATTCTATCCACCTCCACAGTTTCAGAAACAAGATGGATATATACATAATCACTTATATAAGTAACGATGAATTTCCGCTCTGAAAACAGATTATATCTGGCTCAAAAACGAATTTATCCATTAAGTATCTTAAATTAAAGGCGTAAATGAACTTAGGGAAATTAAGAGAGACAGTAAGCGTGATAGGATTCATATTGTGAAACATAGAATATAGAGCCCCTCTGATGAGTTTATAGAGTGGTCTCCATCGGTTTGATTCCTTTCGTCTTCTAGTTCATCTATATATGCATAAAGTGAGTGTTCACGTCTATTAAAAAATTTAATTCATTTAAAGACGATACCCAGCTCTTCAGCAATCGTGAAATCTATGTAGTGCATAGGATGTTCTTTATCTCTCATTTTTTTGATCAAAAGTCTTCTTTCAAATCCTTCGTCTGTTTTCATCAATTTTAGTTCGATCACACCATCAATCAAAAATTGTTCCAACTGTGGATAGTCATTACTCGTTTCAACCTCTGTGAAGATGACGGTTATCCCTTGATTTTTAAGGAATTCGCTCATTCTGATCAAAGCAGTCTTCTGTTTAATATTTTGCCCTTCTCCTCCATCTTTACTTTTGATGGAAAGAGTTCGAGTTGAAATGAGCAGTGATGTAATGCTGTCGACAACTACCCTGCTAACTCCGCTTTTTGTAACCAAAGGAGCGATCTTGAGTAGCAAATAATCAACATCTGGTCTTGTTGTAAGGTTTTCTTTGCTTTTTATACCGATTCGTGGATAAAAGCCATCTATTATTGTCAACAATCCCACATCTTCGAGATCTTGTAGATCCCACCCCATTCTTGTTGCACGCCTTCGTAGAGCGTTAGGCGTCTCATCAAAAGTAACGTAAATCCCATGTTTTCCTTCATTACATCCTTTCATAACCCATTGAAGTGAAAAACTAGTCTTTCCAGAGCCCTCAGGTCCAGTTAAAAGTAGGCTATAACCACGAGGGATTAGTCCATATATATCCGTGACCATTTGTGATCCACTTCCTGAATTTTCCAAATATGTTAAACAATTCGCTCCTTCGTATCAATTCTAATTTTATAGTTATCACCTACAATAATCGGATACTCTCTTGCACTACTTTCTTTTAAAACGGTTCTCCCCAGCTTCGGAATTTGAATGAAAGTAGAAATTCTTTCGCCAGATTGCTTGACTCGACAACTGAAAACAACATCTGAAAAATGAGCGATTGTATTTTCAATTTGCTCTTCCTGAATTCCCCGTGTCATAATCCAGAAATGTATGCCGTCTACTTTTTTGATGCTATGAGTAAATTCTTTGATAAAAATTGAGTGTAGGTCATCGATGTCAATGCCCCATTCGGGAATTTGATGAAGAAACGTGCTTAAAGAATCAATAACTGTAATTAATTTCATCCCTTTTCCTATTAAACTTTCTTTAAAACATCCATCTAAATATTCCGAGAGTAAAACTGATAATGGATTCATTTCTACGATACCCGGAATGAGTTCTTCTTTGAACATATCGACAATTTCCCATCGATCCTCAGGAATATTTGAAATATCCATTCCGATTCCTTTAAAACTTTTTATAAGTTCTTCTGCTGAAAAATCGAATAAAACATATTTAACTTTCGTATTGGCATCTCTTGAGAGATGATATACAATATTCTGTACAAGTAATCTATGAATATAACCCACGTCACCTAAAACCAACACTAAAGAGCGATTAGGAATACCACCTTCACCAATTACGACATCTAAAGTGCGAATTCCGGTATCTAATACAGTTTCGCCTTCCATTTTATTGCCTCCCATCGAATCGATGCCTTTGTTATAATAAAGTCACGCTGTAATACTCATCGCATTCTTTACTCTTAAGTATATCTTGGCTCGATTTCTTGCCAAAAATAGTTTGAGGATTATAACGCAATTAGCGAGCAGATCACCTCACGTGGAGGGTGGTAGTTCACTTAACATCTTAACCGTAAAAATAGCATCTAAAGAGGGCATTTTGAATCCTAAAATCTATATAAAAGTAGGAAAAGAAAGAAAAAAAGAGAGAGTGTGTAGAGTCGTGCCTAATATGTTCCAGGTGTAGACATTGCGTCGCGACCTGCTTCTGGTACTCCGATGTTTGGGAATGCCTCGCTCATTGCATCAATTGCTTTCATTGCGTCCCTGATATATGCCCAGGGATAGAATTTACCATCTACTGGCTCTGGGTATGCTTGGTTCATAGTTGAAAGGAGTACGTCTCCTGCAGACGCTTGTGCTGCTGCCTCTATGTCATTTTCACCTAAACCTGCTAATCCAAGTTCCTTGAAGCCTGTTGGTAATCCAACTGCTTTACACCAGCCCATAACGTCTTTGATGAAGTCGGGATCTCTGTCTTCTAACACCATTTCACAAAGCGTGCCAAAAGCTACAATTTCTCCGTGATAGGGTCGGTGTTTTGGAGGTCCTGGAAGGTCCTTCATTTTTGCTTCCAATACGGTCATACCGTTGTGGATGCCATGTGCTGCAGAAAGTCCTCCGGATTCGAATCCGAGACCACTAAGCAAGGTGTTTGCTTCAATTATTTTTTCTACTGCTGGCGTAACTGCACCTTGTTCAACCGCTAGTTTTGCTTGAATACCATATTTCCTCAATGCGACATAGCAGAGTCGTGCGATAGCGAGTGCCGTCATTGGAGGTTGTCCGCCCGGTAAGTTCATAGCATTGGTTCTGTATGACATGTCCGCTTCAAACCATGTAGCTAGTGCGTCACCCATTCCGCTTACTAGGAAGCGTGCTGGAGCTTTAGCTATAATGGCGGAGTCAACACATACCATCATTGGGTTCGTCGGATATACTAAGAAAGTCACGTAGACATGCTCTGCCGTATAAACAACGGTGAGTGCACTGCAAGGCGCATCTGTAGCCGCAATGGTGGGAATAACGATTTTTGGAACGCCTGCTCCGAAATCCTCTAGACGTTCGGCTGGAACTTTACCGATGTCGATTGCAACATCAGTTGCAGCCGCCTTACCGGTGTCGATAGATTTTCCACCACCAATTGAAAGGATTGCATCGCATTCTTTTGATTTACAGATTTCTTTAACTCTTGCCATTTCGTCCCATGTACATTCGCGATTAAACACTGTCCACTCGACGCTCATGCCTGCTTCAGCTAAGGCTGGGTTGATAAGGCCTTCCGTTACTTTTTTAGCTGTGGGTCCGGCTAAGCAGAGGGGTTTCTTGATACCCAACAAACTAAGTTGTCCTGCTAGCAAGGTCAATGCGCCAGGTCCTTGTACATATCGGCTAGGAGCAATCAAGATTCGCAGAGGTCCTGCATCTTGTAGACCAGTCATTTTATTTTACCTCATATTTTCGTTTTTGCGCGCCGCAGACTTAGAAGTTATGTCTAGCGTCGCGACTTAGAAATAGATACCTCTTAAGGTATTGTGATCAAAATATTACACATAGGTTATATATAAATATTAATTACTGAGTCTAATACGCTCCGCAAGACCTGAAACTAAAACGTGCCGTTTGTAATGCGACTAAAGGTTAATTTCCTTTTGCTTATTCTCTATATGTTAAGTTACTTTGTGTATTAGTCTTTTCGAATTTGTGTTAACCTATGATATGCACGTCAATTGAGATTGTGATGCGTCCCAAGAGTTAACGTTGAGAACAAATGTCGTTAATATATTTGATGATTAACTTCTAATACAATCAAGAATTAACTGAAATCATTTTTTAGACCTTAATGTCGGAATTAAAAACAATTCCAGATGATTGTCAAGATAAACACAAATCGTAACAACTGAAACTGTTTATTTACTCTTCTTTAAGACTGTGTTCTTCATTTAATCCTTTAAAATCAAAACAACAAGAAAAAACAAGTTAAAAGAAGATTTGGATGTACTAAGCTTCAGCTATTAAAACAAAAGAAGGTTTAAACCGCTAAGATCAAAGTTCTTCCAATCTACGCTGCTTTTTTTTTCTATATAATAAAATTAATCGAAGTCAGGTCTTCTTTATCATTTCTTCGCAAGAAGACCCCCCAACGTGTTGGCGGAATAAATGGATTGCGTGGTTTACTTGTTTCACTTTCACCGTAGTGTCCCCCAGCTTTAAATAGGTTTTTGCGGATAGTAAATCTCGTGAAATGCATATCAGGGGAACACAGGGATAAGTATGATGAAACGGATTTACCAATTTCGCTTGTATCCAACCACACCACAGGCAACTACGTTAACTCAATGGCTTACTACCTGTCGTAAGTTGTATAATACCTCTCTGGCAGAGCGAAAAGACGCCTGGCAAACGCATCAACAATCAGTTACCTATTATGAGCAAGCCAACCACTTGAAAGCTGCAAAAAAGACTAATCTGTTTCTGCAAGCGGTGCATTCTCAGGTACTCCAAGATACACTAAGAAGACTGGATAAGACCTTCAACAACTTCTTTAGGCGTATTAAAAAGGGGGAAAACGCCGGCTACCCACGCTTTAAAGGGAAATACCGGTATGATTCCTTTACCTATCCTCAAAGTGGGTTCGCCCTCGATTACCAAAAGAAGAAACTCTGCCTCTCGAAAATTGGAAGTATCACTCTTACACTACACCGCCCGATACCTACTGAAGGAGTTATCAAGACGTGTACCATTAAACGTGATGTAGATCACTGGTATGCCTGTTTTGCAGTAGAACTTCCTGATACCGATCCTGGCTCTCAACAAAGAGAAATAAAGAAGGCGATAGGGGTGGATGTTGGGCTGAAGAGTTTACTGACGTTACATAATGGAGACACAATAGACAATCCACGCTGGTTGAGAAACTCGGAGAAGAAAGTAGCCAAAGTGCAGCGAAGGAAAGCTAGGAAGCAGAAAGGGTCAAATAACCGTCACAAGCAGAACACAAAGGTAGCACAGGTACACAGGAAAATACGCAATCAGCGAAAGGACTTTCATCATAAGCTCAGTAGGAAACTGGTCGATAACTATGAGCTGATAGTGTATGAGCACCTTACAATTACTAACATGGCGAAGAATCATCATTTAGCGAAGTCGATTAGTGATGCAGGATGGGGGCAACTCATGTGTTTTACAGAGTACAAAGCGGAGGACGCTGGTACTTTAGTAGAGTATGTGAGTGCCTATAACACCACACAACTGTGTAGTCGTTGTGGGAAGCTTGTTCCGAAAACACTGGCAACCCGTATCCACAGCTGTCCTTACTGTGGACTTGATTTAACAAGAGATCATAACTCTGCCA
>JAEOSO010000051.1 GCA_016840315.1 Candidatus Borrarchaeota archaeon
AGCAGTCATTTAGTACAATACCACCTAAGGAACTCGGTGAAATTATGAAAATCATGATTAAGAAGGGATACGCAATAAAGGTCGATGAAAAGGCCATTGAAATCAGTTTCTGAAAGAAATAAACTGCTAGGTCAAGAGTTTCCTGCAAATTGCATTAATGGTTTTTTATCTTTAATTCATCATTTATGAAAAACTGTAGAATATTTACTCATACGATCAGTTTGGTGATTTTCTGCATTCTAATTTCAAATTCCAGATTTCAATTGTTGGGTTTCTGATTGTCTGTATGATCCTTTTTCCTTTCCAAATTCAACCGGTAAATGCCTTAAATCAATCTGATCTTGAATTTGATAAGGATCTAGCATTTGAACATCTAGAAAAATATGACCAGTTATCTCCTCTTATCCCGGGAAGTGAGAATAGCCAAGATTTTCTAAAATACGCAAAAAATTCCCTGGAAAATTCGTTATGGACTGTAGAGAGTCAAAGTTGGGAACATGCTAGCCCACAAGTAACACTCAATAACTTAATCGCACGAAAGACCAGCCAAGAGGGCAATTCAAATGGAATTATTATCCTAGGTGCACATTACGATGCCAGAATTTGGGCTGATAAAGATCTAGACGTGAATAAACGCAAAGATCCGGTGCCAGGAATTAATGATGGAGGTAGCGGAGTTGTAGTTTTATTAGAACTAGCAAGAATCCTATCCATCCCGGAAGGGTATGAAGTTTGGATAGTTCTATTCGACGCAGAAGACCAAGGAGGTATTTCTGGTTGGAAAGGTGGACAGAATGGTTGGATTATTGGAAGTACTTATTTCGTCAAAAATCTCTCTAATTCAGATATAAATCGAATGAAATTAGCGCTGATTTTGGATATTGTGGGAGATTACAATTTAAATTTGCACAAAGAAAGATCTTCTGATACCCAGCAAACAAATAAGATTTGGGAATTAGCAAATGAACTCGGTTACGACGAGAATTTTTTAGACCAGACAGGTTCGTCGATAATTGATGACCATCGACCCTTCATCGATGCTGGAATTCCAGCCGTGGATATAATCCAACAAAGAAGTAAGGATGGATACGATTTCTTCAGATGGCACCATACAACAAACGATACTATAGAAAATATAGATCAAAAAAGTCTAGGTAAAGTCGGGTGCACCGTTGAATACTATTTAGAGACGCTTGAACTGGATCCTACGTCTTCCAATATAATTCTATCATTTCTGATAGTAAGTGGCGTAATAGTTCTTTCTGTAACTCTAATCTTTGTTTTTAGAAAAAAATTGTTCAAAAAAACGTATAATTAAATTGTCGAATGCTTCTATGTTCTTTTAGCTTGCTTTTTTATGGTGGGACTTCACAGATAAATTGTTCATAAGGTCTGAGGAATTTTGCAATCTCTACGCTAACAAGTGCGGATGAACTGAGGAGACAAATGATTCCCCAATCCATCAGAGATAAAGGCACTGTTCCGAAAACTGGTTGAAGAAAGGGCACATATACAACTGCTAGTTGAAGGGCAAGTGAAGACATTACTGCAATAACAAGCCATTTATTGGCAAAAGGTCCAACTTTAAATAGAGAATATTTCTCAGAACGAGCAGCAAACGCGCTCCATAATTCGAAAGCCACGACGAGACTAAATATCATAGTTTGTGCGTACTCTACTGAAGCACCTGTATTGATCATCCACCAATATAGAGGCAAGGTAGTAGCAACCATTAGAGCTGCCATGCCAACAATGAAATAGCGTATCCTCGTATCAAACATACTTTCATTGGGATCTCGTGGTGGACGGTCTAATATATCAGGTTCCTTTGGATCGACTCCAAGAGCGACAGCAGGGAATCCATCTGTTACAAGGTTTATCCACAATATTTGGATCGCTAACAAGGGAATTGGAAGTGCCAAGAAGCTTGCAGCTATGAAAAGGAGAAGGATTTCACCTACATTGCCGCGTAGTAGGTAGGAAAGATATTTTTTTATGTTATCGAAAACTCCCCTTCCTTCTTCTACTGCGGCAACAATTGTAGCAAAATTGTCATCCGTGAGAATCATATCGCTAGCTTCTTTAGCTACATCTGTGCCCGTAATACCCATTGCTATGCCAATATCTGCTCTTTTCAACGCAGGAGCATCGTTAATTCCGTCACCCGTCATAGCAGTGATATGACCCTTCTCCCTCCATGCGTTGACTATTTTGTTCTTGTTTTCTGGTGACACACGCGCATACACACTTACTTTTTCAACTATTTCATTAAACTCTTTTTCATCCATCTGTTCAAGTTCTTTTCCTGTAAGAACTAAATCTCCTTCCTCAAGAATACCGATTTCTTTTGCAATTGTTGTCGCGGTGAGTTTTTGGTCTCCAGTAATCATGATAGTTCGAATGCATGCAGACTTCGTTTTCTCCACCGCACGAATAACTTCTTCTCGTGGAGGATCAATCATCCCCTGTAGTCCAACGAACACTAAGTCCCGTAAAACAGTATCCTCAGTAAGTTCCGCTTGATCATCTTGAATTTCACGATAGGCCATTCCTAAAACGCGAAGTGCATGAGCACCCATATCTAAATTAACCTTACTAATTTCCTCCTTTTTCTTAACGGTTAAGGGAACAATTTTGCCATCCTCAAGAATGTTCTCGCAAAGATTCAATATCGTTTCAGGTGCGCCTTTTACACTAACAAATAATGTACTTTTGTTCGTTGTATGAACTGTTGTCATGAATTTGGTTTCCGATGTGAAAGGGATTTCCCATATTCTCGGGTTCTCTTCTTTTAGATTTTCGTGGATAATGCCAGCTTTTGCTGCCGCTACAATTAAAGAACCTTCAGTTGGGTCTCCAAACAACTCTAAATTATCAGTTAAAGGAGTTTTATCATTTGTTGAAGCATTAATCTGTAAATGGGCATCATTACATAAAGCTCCAACTTGAAGTAGTAACTTTATGTTGATATCTTTAAGCGGGTCAATAGTTGTCCCTTGTAGAAAAAATTCGCCTTTTGGAGAAAAGCCAGAACCGGTAATATCTATAGTTTTTGAATTGGTATATAATTTGGAAACGGTCATTTCGTTTTTGGTTAGTGTCCCCGTCTTATCCGTACAGATCACACTGCAACTACCCAATGTTTCCACTACTGGTAATCTCCTTACAATTGAGTTCCTTTTCGCCATTTTCTGTACGCCAACGGTCAGTGCTATAACGACAACAGCAGGGAGGGCTTCCGGGACTCCTGCTACGGCAATACTGACACTCCAAAGGAATAGTTCTACTAGAAAAGGCTGTGTAATAGCAGGTGCACGAATTAATCCAGTTAATGCAACGATCGCGGCTGCTATAATGCAGCCAACACCAAGCCATTTGCCTACAACATCCAACCGTTTTTGTAGCGGTGTCAATTCGTCTTCTGCTGTTTGAATCAATTCTGCAATTTTACCTAGTTCTGTAGTCATTCCTGTAGCAATGACAATGCCTTTTCCTCGTCCGTATGCAACAGTAGTGCCAGAATATGCCATATTTTTACGATCTGCTAGCAAAACTTCCGTTTCAAGAGGTTTAACAATTTTCAGAACAGGAACGGATTCTCCAGTAAGTGATGCTTCTTCTATTTTGAGATTAATAGCTTCTATTAAGCGTACATCAGCAGGAACTTTGTTACCCATTTCAAGAAGAACAATATCACCAGGTACTAATTCTCTTGAAGGGATTCTCATCTCAATGCCATTTCGGAAAACCAATGCTTCTGGTGCTGCAATCTGTTTCAATGCTTCAATTGCTTTCTCAGCACGGTATTCTTGCACAAACCCTAAAATCGCATTTACAAAAACAATAGCAAAAATCGCTATAGATTCAAAAATTTCTCCTCCAAAGAAAATTGAAGAAACAAATGAAATAACTACAGCTGCGACCAGGATCAAAACAAGAAACGATTTGAATTGAGCTAAAAAGAGTTTGAGGAGACTTGTTTTTTCGGCTTCTTGGATCTCATTAAGTCCATATTTATCAAGACGTATCTGTGCCTCATTATTACTGATACCCTCATCCTTTGATCCTAAAGTATTATATGTATCTTCTACCGTCATCAAATGAAATTTCTTCTCAGTCAACATATCGCGCACTCTTTTCACCGCATATACTGGCAACAGCCTCGTTTATACAGCAAACATTAAGCCTTCATCAGTTTTCAGATAACTGTCATTTTTTAATACAATAGTCTGGGTATTTAGGTTTGTCAGATTAGGGCATTATGAAGGGGACTCATTGAGGGAATATCCTACTCCATCTTATTTAAAACATCTATAAAGGGCATAGGAGCCTTTCGGCATAAAAGAGGGTAAAACTAATTACGATGAACTGCCGCCTAAGCCAGGAAAATAATATCGTGTACCCCTTGCGTAGCTTGAATCGAGACGAGCTATCCCTCCGTCCTTAAAGGCCTTAAGAACTCTTTCGGATCGCTCCTTAGGCCATCCTTTTTCCATCATGATCTCTTCGAGAGTTGTCCAACCCTTAGTGCTAGCCAGTTCAAGTACTTCGTTCTGGTCATTAGTCAGAGTCACAGGAACGAATTCAACAAGTTTTACTTTTGATGATTTCAAGTTAATAACCTTTACAAGGTCTACCTTTTCCAGGCGTTTAATTGCATGATTGATATCATCAGGATTCACAGTAACTCCAGGATTTTCTTTATTTACTAACAAAACTATTTCTGCAACGCTCATAAGGCCTCCAGATGGCTCTTTATGTTTTTGCAAAATATCAAGAGTTTCAAGCCCAAGTTTGTCGTAATATTTATCCTTGCCAAAAAATCTAGGTTTGCCTTTTTCTTCATAAACACCTATTTCTAAGGGTAATCCTAACTCAGCACGCATACGTACTACTTGTTCACGATAAGCTGGTAATGTTTTGATTTCCTTTGCATATTTTTTCTCGAACTTTTTTAATTCGCCCCGAAGTTGTCGTAAGGATGTAAGCATCTTGCCTAGATCTTCTATCATTAATTCTGTACCTTTTTTCTTAAATTCTCGCCTTATTTTCAACTCTTTTTCGATATCATGCAAGCCCATACTCGAACACCTCAATCTAGAGTTATTCTCTTAAGCGTCTCCGAAAGTCTTTTAGCCAACGAACCGCCTCAAATTCTAACTGTTTAGCAGTCTCGTCCCCGATAACTTTGTCTGGAGCCTCCTTCTTTAGTGTATCTCGCCAGCGCTCGATCTCTTTGTACGACCAATAATCTTTTCCGAATCCTGGAAACTTTTCAAGTAGTAGTAACATGTCATCAAGGTTAGGGACAAGAATATCAGTCCGTGCAACGCTCCTTAGCTTTACAACATCGATTAATTCAATCAAATCGGCCACAATGTCTGCTGCCTTAGCCGCTATACCAGAAACAGAGATAAAAGAAGGGCCAATCGTTTCAACAGAAACTTCACCAGAGGGAGGCATGGATTCTTCCGTAGAGCCTGCAGCGAGACGCAAACGTTCTGCACCATAAGGAAATTTCTCAATAATCTTCTCTCTGTTTAGGAATGGTTCAAGTTGAAAATTAAGTTTGTCGAGCTGCATTCTTGTTTTAAATGCATCTCTTATCAGAGATCTAAGTTGTTTTTTGTAAATGTAAGGGTCAAGTTCACCTTCGTTAAAACTCTTAGTGAGTGTATCGAGAGTTGCCGTAATCGCATATAGATCTGCTTCAAGTTCTACACGACTTCTAACACGTGCCATTTAATGAATCCTCCAAGATAAATAGTTTATATTCATTCTTAGGACTTCATTCCTATTATCCTTTTTCCTCTTCCATTTTTTTGTCAATTAAATATAGTTCTTTGGAATATTTCTTGTATAATTTCGTATATTCAACTGCCGCAATCTCTCCTTCTCGGAATTTCTCTTCAAGATTTTCAATGAGGTCTACAAGTGCAATCTTTTCGCTTTCTAAGTCCATCTGGAGAGTTTCGGCTTTAGCGGTCGGTTGAACCACTTCTTCTTTACGAACTTCGCCGGTTTCAGGAACGTTATGGACTGTCATTCTTGCTTTTAATCGTACTAGTTCCTCATCTTTGTTCATAATAAGGCCTTGAAGGCGTCCTACTTCGCCCTCCAAGATATCTGATTGTCGTTTGAACTTTACTGTTTCTTCTCCTAGTTTTGTAGCTGGTGGAGGTGAAACTGCTCCTGCTGGAGCAAGGGATGCTCTAGCAAATAGACCTTTGAATGAGTTTACTACGTGATAAATGTGGAAATCGCCTCGCCAACCACTTTCCAATATCTTCATGCTTAATTTTCCTTGCGCATCTACATTAGGATGCTTAACGTTTCTTATCCAGACCTCTGGAGGTTTCCTCGGAAACTCATATGGGACATAAACATCAATTTCAAATTTCATCCCCGCATATGCCCCACGTCCAGGAAGAAATCCTTTCCAATGTCGTAAGTTACCATTAACAGGGTTAAACTCCTTCGCGCGTTGATACATTAATTGCGCTTCGCGAGCTAGTATAAAATCAGCGTTGATCATTAAATGAACCTCCTAACAAAATTTCAGAAGTTTTGCGAAGATCAATAAGTTTCATATTATTTATTCACTTTATCATAGATTAAGGTTATCATTGCAACTTGGTATTACCACTTTATCATAGATTAAATTGGTGTTAATTGATTTCACAGTTTTTTAATCCTAGAGTAGTGCTTTGAAGCATGGCAGATCTCCTAATAAAATCTGAACTATAAATAATATTTATTTACAATAGCAGCAATACTTATTTAGTCACTAAGCTAGCTATTTTGTACACAAAATAGATCACGTTCAACTGTCTTCACGAGCAAATGAGGTGTCTATCTTGTCAAAAAAAGGCAAAGATGCAGATATTAAAGAACAGCTTAATGAGATCAATGATTCTTTGGAAGAAATAAAATTCAACCTGGTACAACTTTTAGGTAATGCCCCACAGCAGGAGACAAAGGCGAAGCTCGATATCGAGCCTATGAAAGAGTTGATTGACTCAATGGCGAGTGAAGTTGCTCAAGAAAATACACTTATAGAAATCCTTGAGAAAATTGAAAATATTGGGACATTAAAACCGGAGACAACACAAACATCGTATACAGAAACTCTGGATGAAATTAAGGAGACCTTGCAAAACCTCACTAACTCACAAGGAGTTCAAAAACCAGACATCGGGTCATTTTCTCAAAAACTAGAGGGACTTGCGCGACAAGAGACTGTCGAAGCAGTACAACTTGAACTAATGAAGTTTCCAGGAAATGAAATCATCAAAGAAATTCGTGAAGGCATAAAAAAGGCCACAGGTTTCGAAGAAGTAGAGAAAATCGCAGCAGCAGTTGATGAAAATCTATCGAAATTAGATGAAACTTTGAATGCAATGGATACACGGCTTGCACGGCTTGATGAGTTCGGAGAATTTACTGCGAGCCTCCCTGGGATTCTTGAAAAACTTCAAAACGACATTAAATTCCTGCTTGAAATTGATCGAGATGATCTAATGCAACGAGAAGAAAAGGCAAGAATTGAAATTGAAAGAGCAGCAGATCTCCTTCAAACTGGTATTACTATGATGGATATGCAACCCACTGTCGAAGAAATAAGAAATTTTGTAGAAAGTTCCTTAGGAGAAAAAGAAGCGTTAACTAAATCAAGAGAAGAACTTTTGCAGCTCTTAAAAGGCCTTTATGAAGAAATATCGAAAATGAAAGAGGATATCCACAAACTTCGTTCCGTTGAATCTACTTTAACCAGCGTGAAGAAGTTTTTTGATTCATTTGTCGCCGAGACAGAAGCATATAAAGATTGGGAATCAAAAGAAAACAACAACCAATAATAGATTACCTGTCCATTCCACGTATTAGAAAACCATTTGGCGATTGGAACAAGAAGCTATTGTTTTTTTTGTGACAGAAAAAATTGCTAAAGGTTCTCGAAAACGTCATATTCAACAGTTATGTAATTTGTGTCCTCTATCCGGTAAAATCGAAAAATTGGGCGTTGCGGATCTATAACTAATGCTACCGCATCTGAAAATAATGCTTGGTATCTCCTTTGTGTGTCTATATCTGTACTAGACATAAAACACCCCATTTTAGGATGCGAGTGATACCAACCTACAATTTTTTCTTCTCTTTCGGCGTATTTCATTGCTACCTCGACCAAGAACTCATCATGTAGAATTACATGAACGTGTGTGGCGCTCTGTTGACCAGTTTCCAATCCATCAATAATGAGGTCTCCGTCTTTCAGTTTTCCGACGAGTATCCCACCAGATTCAGTTGAAACTTCGGAAGTGCGCCTTATCGCTTTACAAAGTGTACTATCAGAGATCTTTACGATCATCCTTAAAACCACGCTGTCATTTGGCGTTTTTTAATCATTATGGGTCGTAGTTGTTTTATACCCCTTGATCTGTTTCTAGTTTTTAATTTGACATGTTAAATATCTCTTTGATTACCAAAATTAATTGAAAAATAAATATTATAATTAAAATTTAAGCTCAAACTTAAAAAATTCAATAGAGTTCCTTCTGAAGCTTATATAATTGTTAAATTTTTCTTAATCGTGTCCTCCTTCTGTTCGTGTAATGAGGTAGACTTTGTCGTAAGGCCCGATCCCTGCTTCAGAAAGAATTTCACTGTCTTGCAATTGTTTGCCCCGAAAAACGAGTAAAACCGTCGTTGCAGGAATTTTTTTCTCGTTAGCTACCAGGTTTTTTACATCATTTACAGTTGATGTTTCGGGCACATCTACGTCTACCACCCCACCACCGATAGCGCTTACAACTCGGACAATCATATTTTTTTATACCTCCATCCAACCAAAATTCAATTTCATAGAAAATATGAGCCCCATCCTTATTTTTTCTTTCGTTCATTATGGCTCTATATGCAGAACTGACCTTTCTGATAATTCACGACGACAAAATGGGCAGGCTTTTCTTATTTTCAACCAATCAAACAGATGTTTTTTATGTGCTCTGGTTCCACAATAGGGACATTTAACTATGCCCGCGTGTGAACGCTCAAGAGGTAATTTACAGACCATACATGACTCTTCTTCAGTCCAATCCCAAGATCCGACAAATTTTGTTTGTAATACTAAATAATTACCGTCAAAAGCATTCTTTGAGTAGTCGACATGATTTGAAAGTGTTTCTAATTTCGTTTCAATGTAAACACTGTCGTCTTCAATATCTTTTTCAACATCCTCAGGCTTTTCAGTAGTTTTCAGTTCAATATAGTGAGGTACGTCTTGCATTTTCTATCTCTCTTTCTTTAGATTTACAACAAGAATTGATATTTTGGCATACAACTTATAATGCAGTGAATTCTTAATAATTAATGAATTATCGCAATCATTAATCTTACTAATTTGAAACATAGTAAAGTCACTGAGGTAAGAGTATGGCTTCATCTGATAAATTGAAATTAACGCTTGAGACTATTAATACGCCAAAAGGGAAGGTTCCCACAGCAGTTGGAATTCATAACGTCCTAGAGGCATTGGTAGAATATTTCAAAGTGGAAACTGCTACTGCGATTCAAACATTACGTGATACAGTCCTACAACAGGTGATGACACTAATTAAGCAAGAAGTTGAAAAAATGACAACAGGGGTTCTTGAAAACATTCAAAATGATTTGAGATCTTTTAAAGAGTTGTTTACTGAACAGTCTACATCTATCGAAGTGCTAGAGAGAGCCCTCAGTGGAATAAGAATGCAATTAAATGATATTAATTCAGCAAATACAGAAGCATTCTCTCAAATAACGAATGCAATAAAAGATTTGGAAGTATCCACTGAAGTGCTTGATCAGAAATTCAAAACGTTTGCATCTAAATTAGCTGAAACACTTAGGACACTTCTTAAGTTGAAATAAATTTCACCAGATTGATTGGGAGTTCGCCAGTTTCTTCAAGTTACTATAGCAGGGATCCAACTTCGGTGACAGATTAATTATAGAAATAGTTGAAGAACTCGTGCTTCGTAGAAAACTTCACTTCTTAGTGTGGAGAGAATAGCCAAAAAAAAATAGAAGAAGTGATATAACCCAAAAAAGTATTGGAGCTATTTTGAGTTGTTTTTATGTAGCCAAAGTGTCAGTAATCAACAGTCTTGTTATTGTCAGGTTACAATGTTGGTTTAAGCCTCCATAACACGCCTGTTCTCCATGCGTATAAAAGCCTGCTATCGGTATTCCTTTTGTGAATTTCTTTATCTCTTCGTACTCGCCGTCAAGTTTGTTGACCTTAGTCAAATATATTTTTCGGCCCACGCAATTGAAGTCGAACATCATGACTGGCTTAAATTTCGCATATTTCTTGAAGAGATCGCTTGCAGCGATTTTTGATCTGTCAGTCAATGTATCAGGTGTACCTTCTAAGACTTCGATTCCTGTGCCTTCAGGTATATAGGCCCAAAACGTTAAACCTAAGTCATCTTCAACACTATGGACGTCTCGTGTCCATATCTGTCCTTGAGGATCTTTTATACCTGTAGGATAGCCTGTTCCTCCAATTCCAGAGGATCCTCCAAAGGTAACAAATGGATAATACTGCTTAAGCGTGTCTACAGAGACTTCACTACCTTTTAATTCACTTATCTGTTCAGCATACCATTCAGCGGCAGGTCTATTATCTATTGTAGAAATTTTGTGCCATAACGTTTCTTTCCGAGCTTCTGGTGGATTTGCCTTGGTTACTAAGCCCACTTTGCCTGTAGACTTCCAGCCGTGTCCTGAATCGACAACTGTAATCACATCTGAGGACATTAGTCCTAAGACAACAGCGTCCGTATATGCTTTGCCATTTGCGAAGACATATGGCGGGTTTTCCGTTAAAGCGTTACCTGCAGTTCCTCCTACTACTGGAATATTCCCGACCTCTTGTTGAAGGCCTCGGATGATTCCTTCTTCTCCTCCTGTCGACCCGTGCATAATTATATAGTTAGTTCCTTCTTGCATTGCTCCTCCTTTAGCCGTTAAAGATTCCAACGCCATACCAATTGCGGTTTTTCCTGCACCCTCATCATCTTGGCACACATTTGTGCCGACTCCAACCCCGAATTTTATACGCGGGCTACTTATTACCGAAACCACAATGGCATCCTCAAATAATCCTGCCGAAGTGATTTCTCCTGATGTCGTGCATCCAAGCCAAGGACCTGGTATTGCGGCAGAAATTCCAGCTGCAACATCTTTTGGAGCATGCTCATATGCAGAATACACAAGTGCTACACTAAAATTTTCTTGACCGACTTTTTTCAATGCTTCAGCTGCAGCATCTTTGGCCAAATCGAAACTTGAAAATCCTTCTGTGGTTCTTCGATAAGCGAATCCCGCTTTAACATTTGCTCCAACTAAAGCCCCTTCAGCTGCCTCAGGGGCTTCCTTAACTACTCGAGCGCTGAACCATTTTCTTATTCTATCAAACATACCCATTACTCACACCCCATTTTATTCATCCTTTTCTTTTATTTTTATAATCTATTATAGTATAAGAACATCGTCTTAATTAACCGAGTTTATTTTAAAAAACATACAGCGTTTATATAACACCTCCTAAGCAATTTTCCTCCATATTAACCTAAGATATTCAACCTTTTTGATTTTGTCGTTCTCCTGGTGTTTTATGGATGTTTTTCCAACCTAATTAAATTACGCAAAACTCTAATTTATTTTTTTCGTAGAAGTAGATGAATTCGTAATAGTCTCTTTTGAGAAATTACACGAAATCAGGATTCTAGAAAAGAATTCAGATTATATCAAAAAAAAGAGTGTGAATTTACAATTTAGCGTCAACGTATATAGAGATAGGACTTAAATGAGTTTTTAGAATTTAAGAATAACCGTAGCCCTCTAAATGTAATTTTATGCTGAAATTCTAACGTTTTAGTGATTTTAATAAGACTTATATGCCCTCATTCGCCGATTTCCGAATATTTATAAGG
>JAEOSO010000052.1 GCA_016840315.1 Candidatus Borrarchaeota archaeon
ATAGTGATTGAGCAGCGTGTGCAACCTGGTAAGTTTCCGTAAGCCCATAGACGTAGGCTAAGCATCGCTTCCCGTGAGGGAACGAGACCACGATGGAAAGCTGGAAGCCCCATCCGATAGGGTGGGGAGGATGTCACGTACTCGGTGTAATTTCTTTGTATTTGTACTTGCATATATTTCTTCTGAGACAATAACTAAATAATAACCTAATTCTTGACATACATAAGATACCTCGCTGAATTCCTTTTCGCGAAACATTTTATGCAAAACAAAACATAAATTCTGTTAAAATAACATAATTGCTTGGTTGTTTCAGGAGATTGGATGAGTAATTTATCTAACCTCCGCAAGAAGACTCCATCCGCCAGGGTGGAGATGAATTGCTTTATATTAGTTGCTTTCAAACGTAAATACCAATCCTTTTCAATATTTCAACAACTCCACGTTTTTGATATTGGTATTTACGCCAGCTCCATTTGAATCACTTAATCGTACCCATGTTCCATAATTGAATACGCCTTTGACTTTGTATAGTTTTCCATTATAGGTTACCACATCGTGGGGTTGCAACTGGTACCTCTGTCTCCTAATTGACGGTTTAAATCCCTTTCTATTCTTCTGTAGCGAACGATTATTGCGCCTTACTTGAATAACTTCATACGGTCGGCAGCGTTCTTGATTTTTTCCGCCTGCAATTACAAACGCATCATTAACATGCGACTTTTCCAGTCCTAACTTGTTCCGCTCGTATTTTGTGACGTATCCGTAAGTATGCTCTGCATCTAACTGCTCTACTATCCTCCAACGAATATTATTCAGACATGCTGGTGCTTTAAGCGGTTGCCTTGCCTGTTGCTGTATGTGAGGGTAGCCAAACTCCTCGGCGGTCTTATCTCCCTTCTTAAGGTTACAGTTCCTACATGATAATGTCAAATTCGACACTCGGTCTGTCCCACCTCTGCTTTTCGGGACGATATGCTCTACTTCTAATGGAACGTTTGTTTTACCACAATAGGCACATTTACGTCCCCACTTGTCTAACAGGTATTCTTTGACTTCGTAGCCTTGAAGTGTGCCCTGCTGATATTCTACTCCTGTAATTTCTGGGTTCTGCATTTTTTGTGCATCGAAATTCGCCACTTCTACCTTTTTGAAGGGTATCGGTAGTAGTGTTTCAAGTTTTTCAACTAATCTAATATGTGAGTCATGCCTATGCTGAATACTGGGGGCTAACCATCCTTCAGGTCGTGTTCGATTATTAAATCGAGGTGGTCTATACTCCAGTCTACTTCTACGAGTTCTGCGGTACATTCGTTTTTCCTCTAGCTTTTTAGAGACATCCTGTCGTAAGGTCAGTGTTCCGCTGATGACTTCTAACTTGTCGGTCTTGGCACTAAATCCAATGTTCGTATATCCGAGGTCCACTCCTAGTTTAATCGGTTGCTTAGTTTCTCCAGTGGCATAGGTTAACTGAATGGTAAAAGGACATCTCTGAACAACTTTTGCCTTTCCTTCTTGTAATAACTTTTTTCCTGTTCTTTGAGTGGTTGGCATGAGAGGTTGCCCCCTGATGTTCAACACATAGATAGGTACTCTCAAGTCCTATCGCCTCCTTTAACTTGCGTTAAAGTCGGTTGGTTCTCTTCGCCAAGGTTATCAGTCAGTACTCTATGATGATCACTGAGAGTTTCCTCTCTGTTTAAACCACCATTTACAGAGCAAGAGACTAGAGAAGCAGCCCTTGGTGTGTTCTTTAACTCTGCTGATAACTTAGATATCGTCATGTGTGTTTCACCACGACCTCTCTCAGGCTAATCAACTAATTACTCTTGTTCCTCACGGAATAAGCCCCATCCGTCAGGGTGGGGTAATTGACTTGGACACGTCTCTTGGCTCAAAAATTTCATTTGCGGTTCGATATTAAACCAAACTCTTACTTTTCGTTTCTTTTTCACCTAACTATTATATTGAAGCCATATCCCACTTCTTCAAACGAGATAAACTCTCGTGTGCAATTTCTTTAAGTTGTTCTAGAAGAAGAGCACCAGTATAAATCTTTTCTGGGACGATAAATAAAAGGTATCCTAATTGTTGACATAAAAAAGATATTTGTTCAGCGATATAGGATTCCCACCGAGAGGTGTTGTTAAAGAGAAGGACAACTCTGTAATATGGTCGATGAACATAGAGATATTCTTCAAGAGCTTTCCAAGCACTAATGAGGCTTTCTTGATCAATGATCCCTGAAGTTTCGTACTGAGAAAGGGGATAAACATTTTCAAGTTCGATAGGGACACATCCAAAGGGAATAACCAAAGTTACAAAATGTAAGGAGGGAAAACACTCACCAAAGACTTCTTTTATTCGATCGATCAGTCGGATATGTTCAGAGGATGACCGAAAGGGCTTGATTTTTGATTCAGGAAGAATAACTAGAATTGGGGTGGAAGGGGGGGGATGATAATATTGCGTTACCTGCTTCACATGTCTTATAAGTCCAGGTCTATGTAACCCATCTTTTCCGCTGAAAAACAATGCTCTTCTCTTTGAAATTGGATCAAACTTTTCGAGCCAATGACGGTATTTTTTTAGATGATAGAAGGCTTGTAAAAAGCGGGGATGCATATGCGCCCGTGCTTCAAGGAGTTCCCAGAGTCGTCCGTCCAAGATCGCTTGACAAATTGTGCGTATTTCTTGTAGGGAGACGTACAAATTATGACGTGCCAAAAGTTCATATCTTAGGTTTGAATCTGCATTTCTTAGCTCTGAAGGGACATACTTAACGCATATGGGACAAGAACAGGGAAATACTTCCAATGAATCCAATGGATACGTTCCACTTTGAGTCATGTAGCGATTTTTTTGGGCAAATAACGCGTAGGCTGCGGAGTCAAAGGTATCGCAACCCAAAGCTACAATCAAGGAGAAAAAAAGTGGATGTCCTGCGCCAAACAAATGAAACGGATGTTGAACTGGTAAATTCATCTTTGCAGTAGCAATGCTTTCAACCAATTGAGCAAAGTTATATTGCTCCATAAGGGGAGTAACGCTTCCAAGAGCATACATATCAAAAGGAAGGTCATGCATTGTTTTTGCACTATGTTCCACAAGTTCAAAGTAAGCGCCACCGTGAATAGGTCCCACCCAAAGAATATCTTCATCATGCCTAAGATTAAAACTTTCCTTAGCCCTCTGCAAGGTTTGATTTACATTGTCTTCAGCCTGTTTATAAGAGATATCAGGTCCGATAGGAAGATCTAGTATAACAGCAATATCTGAATGTATTTTTTCTTGAAACTGAATAACCTCTTCTGGACTTATCGAGATATTACCATATTGTAGGATCTGAAATGCACCAGAGTCAGTCATGATAGGTCCATCAAAGTGGAAAAAAGAGTGAAGATCCGATAACTCTGCATTACCTCTTGTGAGGTATTGCTTTAGAAGGTATGCACTTGTAATGATTATATCACAATTGAATTCGCTTGCAAATTCTTTAGGAGAAATTGGATTTTTTGTAGGATGCACCACGGGAAGCAAAGTAGGTGTGTTGACAACGCCGTGACGGGTGTGAAGTCTCCCAATGCGACCTCCTACGTCATGTCCTATGACTTCAAAACTCAAAGAAACTTTCACATCGTTCTTAATAATAAACAACTTTTTTAATCAATCAAGATGCGCGTCCGCTTGCCTTCTCTTCCATATATTCATTATAAACTTTGATAATACGATCGGCAAGAGGACCTTCTCCTTCAACACCATCTTCTGTTACAGTGATCTTGTTATCTAAAACTGAAATAACACCTGCTGACTCATGTAATTTAACCTGGCCAGGTTGTGGAAAGAGTTTAGAAATTTCATTCGCCAAACCTTTCATATCAAAGGGTTTTTCTACCTCGAAAATGGCCGCAATTTCGTGGCCTAGGATAAACGCACGATGATACTTAACCCCCTCAGAATCGCTAGCATTGATCAAACAAATAGAAAGCGCATTCTGATCAAATCCCTGCAGTTCACCTTCAAAAATGTGTTTTGCGACAGTTACGACACGTACTTTCTTGTTCATAAGGTTTTGAAGTTCTATGAAGAATTTTCGTGTGCTACTTGACATTAGACGTTCCTCAACTGACATTAAACTAAGGATTTTTAAATTAATCCCATTAAATTTTTATGACAAAGAAAAAATGTCGGAACATATCTACGAAAAAAACATGAGGGATTGTGGAAAAAATGGTGCAAACTATATTCAGAGTACAAAGAATTGAACCTACAGAACTCGATGATATTGTTAGGATAAGGTTGGCTTCCCAGGATGGCAAAATGGAATTATCCGTTGAAGTACTCAAACATCTATTCACTTTCGAAGAAAATACTGAGTTAGATATTTATATTGACAAAATACCGCCAAAGAAGGCTGATGATGCTAATGTACTCATGCAGGGAGCTATTTTTAAGGTACAAAAAAAACAGGATGTAGTTCAAGTCTTTGGCTCACTCGGGGGATTACAACTTCGTCTCATTCATCCTAAAGATAAAAAATTCTTTCAAGCGATGGATCCTCTTATTTTAGCAATTTTTTAGTTTAAAAGAGATGTTTCAAGATGTTTAAGATAGTCACAAAGAAAGGCATTACGAAAGAAGATCTTGCAGACAGTATTCTTATTGCAGGCTTTCACGGAATTGGAGAAGTTGGATATATTGCGTCCACTCAACTTATAGAAGCTTTTAGTGGTGAACGCATAGGCATAATTGATAGTGAAGATTTGCCATCTTTTGTTGCCATGGATCATGATAGACTATCCCTTCCTTTCGAAGTTTACAAGTTCGGTAAGTTTGTGATTATGTTGCCAAACTTCCAACCAACTCTTCAAGAACTTCATGGCTTCTGTAAGGGAATTGTCGAATGGGTGGTCTCCAATGAATTTAAAGAAGCATTTCTAATTGGAGGACTTGATAATAAATTTCAGAAGGATGACGATCAACTCTATAGGTGCGTGCTGACACAAAAATATGCCGAAAAAGCAAAAGAACTTGACTTACCAATACTTGAACGAGGGTTGTATGTCACAGGCCCTCTCGCGCTCCTTCTTGCCTATTTTGAGATGGAAGAGTTTCCAGCACTAGCTGTCCTTCCATATGGGAAGAGAGACCGTCCAGATCCTCGAGCTGCTTCAATAGCAGTTAAGCAATTCAGTAGAATTTATGACCTTGAGGTAGACATAGCAGAATTACTCAAGGATGCGCAAAAAATAGAAGAAGAATTGGAAGAAATGCTACGGCAGCAAAAGGAGAAAATGATTGAAGAAACTCAAAGCCCTATAGATCGAACAAATTACTATATTTGAACTACTCCATATTACAGATGAAGTCTTTCGGCCGATTTAGTAATGAAAATAAATTATCCCTCGTCGTTAGTGCTTTCAACAATCGTTGATGGTGTAGTATGATTTTTATCTTCTTTCAACTTTTGTTTGATCAGAAAAACACGCATCTTTTCCTCTGCAATGGTAAGTGTGTTATTGATAGATTTAATAACAGAAATCGGAATTAATAAAGCACCTTTATCATCACGTGGAAATTTCTCGACAAGTGGATTTTTAGCGGGCTTAATACAGACGGCTAACAACCGTCCATCTCTTGAATTGATGATGAAATCAACAACTTTTCCTATAGAAGTTCCCTTTTCATCTTGTATGGGGATGCCAATTAAGTCCTTAATGTCGACAATAGATGAGTCTGATTCGATTCTTATCACCTGTAGAAAATAACGCAAATGAAAGAGGGTAAATGCATCAATAAATATTATTAACTCAAAAATATTTAAACTTGATAATTGATTAGTCCATCCATCTCTCAGAGAATATGATAAAAAGAGTCTTTAGGGAAAAAGATTTATGAATAACTAAAAGAGACATCTGTGAAAAGACTCCTTATAGTTATTGTCGAATGCTTTGCCATGATAACATGACCCGTGAACTATATTAGGAAAATCAGTTCCCTCGTACTTAAAAAATGGAAGCGGGGGTGTCCGAGGTCTCCTCTCGGTAGAGAGGAGATGGGAACTTGGCCAAAGGAGCAGGACTGAGGCTCCTGTGGCGTAGAGAAATTATAGATAACCTAGATTTCGCCGATGCCTGCGCGGGTTCAAAGGAAAAATGAGAAAACGCGTTTTTCTGAAAATCCCGTCCCCCGCACCACTTTTAGTTTTCAGGAACAGATGCGTTTTTTAAAGATTTTTAATACCTCGCTAGAAGACTATCTTACCTCTCCTTGTAATATTGCGCATAATTGTCTTATTCAGATTCTATAGAAGTAGTAGAGAGAGGATGGAGCACCTGTAAGAAGCAACCAACTAAAACTGACAAACCAATCCAATATGGCAATCACAGAGCATATAACAAGAGCACTAGGGAACAAAAAGGCGAATAAACCGATCATAAATAACAACTGGGAGAGCCCTGCCGGATTAACAATACTTGCTCCTAATAAATAGGTAGTTGCACCTATAAATAATGCCGCACCTAAGGGGAGAGGATAGCCAACAGCAATTGATAGAATATAAACCTTGGATGCTTCAAGAATCCAGATAGGAAAGGCAATAAGAAGGGCTAGTGGCGTATTTCGCCTGTCTGTGATAAGATCTTCGATGTCTTTTGTTAAATCGGACATTCCCTCAATTGCCTTTTTCTGAATTTGCTTGGCGGGCTTAAAGATCGTTTGTAACATTTTTATACAGAAATTGACGAACCAGGGCTTTCGAATCAAAATAAAAAACGCGATAAACAAAATAATAATACCCACAGAGAAAAACCATGACTGAATAATGTTTTGCAAGTCCCCAAAAATAAAAATGATGGAAAATGCGGTAATGACAACGAGAGCAACACTATCAACAAATCTTTCTATGATTACTGAAGTTAAAGCTTTTGAAAAGGATGTTTGTTTGCTTTGTGCTAACCAATAACTTCTAACAAACTCTCCAACGCGTAATGGGATAATAGTATTTATGAAAATACCAGAACATAAAATCGGAAAGAGTTTTATGCTTGGAGAAAGCCTAAAAGAAGAGATGAGAAGATTCCACCGACCAGTTCGCAGAGAAAATGAGACTAGAAGTAATAGGAAAGCTGGGAATAACAAGAAAATGTTTGCTTGCTTAAAGGCGTTAAAAATAGCGTTAAATCCAAGTTGGTTAAAAATGTAAAAGACGAGGGCGCTGGTAACCACGAAAATAAGAATTACAAATACTGTTTTTGGCAGAGTAAAATTATCGGATATTGTCCTCACCTGTTCGCGGATGCCGTAGTGAAATCAAGAGGTATGAAGACTATTTCCTCTTTTTCCTACCGGCTCGTCGAGCGGCAATGAGACCTACCTTTCGACCTGGGGGTGCATTTCGTGATACTGTTGTTGGTCCACCTGGGGCTTGCTTGCTACCACCACCGTGCGGGTGGGATACAATATTCATAGCTACACCACGTACATGTGGCCATTTGCGCCCTTTTGCAGTTATGAAGTGATATTTATTTCCAGCTTTAACAAAAGGTTTTTCAGGACGACCTCCACCTGCAACTACGCCAATAGTAGCCCTACATTTTGAATTAAATGATTTTGATTTCTTTGAGGGAAACTGTATGATAGTAATGCCTGCAGATTCAGAATGTGAGATGATTGTTGCATAGCCACCTCCAGATCTTATGAATTTTCCGCCATCGCCGGGATTCTTTTCAATATTAAAGATGGGCGTTCCTTCTGGAATTTTTTCAAGAGGTAGAATATTTCCGATAGAAATGGTAGCATTAGGTCCGTATTCAACAGTTTGCCCGATATAAGTTGCTTCAGGTAATAGTGAAAGGGTTTTTACGCCATCGTCATATTTTACGACTCCTACGGGGGCGCCACGTCCCGGATCATGGTATAGACCTGTAATCACGCCAGTTATGGTACGTTCAAAAGCCAATTCAGAGAGAGGACGATACTTTACAGAACCTCTTCTCTTATGTGTATGAGCACGAAATGTTGGAGAGCCACGTCCTCGTCTTTGTACAAGAATCTTTTTACCCATTACACTACAGCCTCCTCATATAAACAATCACTAATAATTTTAAAACATCCCTAATTTTGCAGCAAGATCACCTGCATCGTCTTTATCAGATAAGCGTACGTAGGCTTTTTTTCTTCCATCACATAGAATTAGTGTATTAACACGCTCAACCTTTACATCATAGAGAAATTCCACGGCATTCTTAATTACTCGCTTATTTGCGCGCCTATGTACAATAAATGCTAACTTATTTTCATTTTCGATCATATCGAACAACTTTTCACTAACTACCACATTGTGGATTATTTGATAGTGCTTACCACCAAGAATAGGGTCTGTTGCCATTCATTGTTTTCCTCCTTATTTCGAATAACTTCTCTTAAGGCATTTGATTAGCAAGATACTCTATTGCTGACTTTACCCAGATGGTGAGCCTTCCAGGATGACCACCAGGAGCTAGAGATTCTGTATTTAGGTTGTTGACATGGATAATATCTACACCTGGATGATTTCTTGCTGCTTTTATGATTCCCTCATCTTCGTAGATTACGATAAGCGGACCTCTAGGCCTCTTATATTTTCGTCCCCTCAGTTTACCCTTGCCACTTCGGATTTTTCGACCAGTTTTTGCTCGAAGAATATCTGGCCAGATGCCGAGGTTTTCAAATACGCTTTTTGTTTCATTTGTTTTCTTTAACGTTTGAAATTCATCTGATAGAATAATTGGGAACATGTGGATCATCTCGACAGGATGTCCTCTTGTACGTACAAGAATCTTATTTGCAGTAGCAGCTATGGCGGAACGAAGTGCTAATCGTTTTTCTGTCTTATTTATTCTTTCTATGTGTATCTTTTCAGGTTTTGGGGGATGTGAACTTCTTCCTCCGACAGTCATGGGAGCAAAAGCACCTTTTGAGCCTGCGTGATGGCTGCTACCTTTTACGCGAGGCACACGTGCAAGTCCTCGACCAGTACCCACAGATTCAGCAGAGGTTCGTTGACCCGCTTTTTTGTTTACACCATATGGTTGAATCCGTGCAGTGAAGGCTGCAATTACTGCACGTCGAATTAAATCTGGACGAAAGGGCGTATAAAATACTGCTGGTAAAGTAATTTCCTCAATAATCGCTCCGTCTAAATTGTAAACGATTCCTTTCTCTTGAATATTCATTTGAATTGCCTCATACTGTAATAAACTTAAAGAGTATATTTAGAAACATGGAGAGTAATTAACGCTGTATGTATGAAAGTGTCGGTGCTTCAGAAGGTATATTTGAAGGTGCACGTAACGCATATCGGAATTTAATTAAATTCTTTCTGTGGCCTGTAATCGAACCTTGAAGGATCATATAATCGCCACGGACAATACCATAACGGATGAATCCACCAGGGGGTGTGATTTCATCACCAGCCTCACCTATTTTAAGGATGCGCTTATTATAGTCAGTTCTTTGGTGATAACCCATCTGTCCTGCTCGTGGTACAGTATAAAACATATGATGCGGTTTCCATGGTCCAATTGCGCCGACGCCACGTTTTGTTCCCCTAGATTTATGTTGTAAGATACGAACACCCCAGCGCTTTACTGGACCTTGAAATCCTTTTCCAATAGAAATTGAACTTGTATCTACAAATTGTCCGTCTTTCAAGCTATCCATAGCGCGTGTTTCTTTTCCTAAAATGGTACTTGCATAATCAAACTGTTCTTGTATAGTTGCTCCTCCTCCTATTTTCACTTCAAAAAGATGTGGCTTCCTTCGTGAAACACCACTTAAAATAGGTTGAGTATGAACGATAACTCTTATTTCGGCCGTTGTTTCAATAGAGTCTTTCAACTTGTCCAATGTTTCTGAAGTTTTATAATCTTTAGGAAGAGGGAAAACTCGCCGGAGGTTAGAGTTTAAATCTGAGATCCAACTTTCACCAATGACACTAAGCCCATAGGTGGTTGACTCATAAGTACGTATCCCACATACAAAGAGGGGGGGTGAATCAAGTACAGTAACTGCCATAACACGCTCTTGTCCATAGTAGGGACTATGTGGGTGATCTTCTATCATAACTACATGAGTCATTCCGGCTTTGTAACCTGCAAAGCCAAGCAATGTAGGGGGGCCAGACCAAGAGGGCCAAGTTTTGATCTTTCCAATTGGATGCGCAGATCTACCACGAGGTAGATAAGCAAGAGAGCCTCTTTTTGGTGCGTGTCGTTTTCGATGCCCCATAGTATTTACTTCCATAAATTAGTTCAAAAGAGTGAATAAGATACCTGTAAATTCATTTTAATTCAATAATAGTTACAAAGGCTGTTACAGAACCTTGATATGAGTTCTGGTAGATACATGATTTTTTGACTACATTAGAAACAAGAGGTTTTTCATAGAAGCGAATCCCTCTGTTTGAGCAGTCAGAGTCTATGATAACTGTTATAATGTAACCTACCTTTTTTTGTATGCTTTTTATGTTTTCTGCTATTATAAATTGAGAAATGGTGAACCACCATTCAACAAGTTGTATGGCTTCCTGAATCATCCATTCCCCAACGGGACATGTCAAACAGGCTCTACGGACAGTTTCTGCCCTGAACTTGATGTTAATTTGAGAACTGGCGAGTGTTACCTCAGCTCGATTCTACTTACGATATTTGCGAAACAGTACTTAAAGGTTACAGCGTATCGTGAAAGTGAAAAAAGTAACGCAATTCATCCCCCCAACACGTTGAGTGGTCTTCTTGCGGCGGAGTGATAAATATGCAAAACGAGGATTATAATTCAAAATCTCGGCTGATTCTTTTTCTCTTAATCGGAACATTGTCTATGTTCTTTGCAGAAATTTTTTCCGGTGCATCTGCAACTCGTCTTTGGTTTATTGATCCTTGGTCGCTAATTGTAACTTGGCCATTATATTTTGCTCACACTATATTTTTTCTTAATTTGGCATTTCGAACAAAACGCACCTCGCTTTACCAGTTATACTTATTCGGCACATTATTTGCTTTGTATGAATCTTGGATAACTAAAGTTCTATGGGCTGGTTATTTCGGACAGGCTCCTATACTTGGGACACTAGGTGGAATTGCTATCCTTGAATTTTCGGTTTTGGTGTTTTTTTGGCATCCTTTTTTAGCGTTTATTATGCCTATAATGGTTTATCAAGCATTTGCATCTGAAAACAAAACTGATGAGCAATTCAATGCGATTCTTCCGAATCATATGAAATACCTTGTGCAGAAGAAACGAAATAAATTGTTCCTTATTCTGTTGATCGTTATTGGCTCACTCTTTTTATCATTAAATACAGGCTATAATATTCCACTTGCTATTGGTGCATCACTAGGAACAGTAGCATTGATTGTGCTTTTTGCAAAACTAGCTCAAAGACAGCCGTTTTCAATTCATTCTTTGCAACTTGGAAAAACAGGTTTTATTGTGGTTACAGTATATCTGGCAATATTATACGTTATTACTTTCTTTATTTTACTTCCAGAACGTATTCCGGGTTTCTTACCGATCATTTTAATAGTATTAATTTACTTGGTTATAATTTTACTAATCAAGTTCAGTAAATCAATAATAGATGAACTACCATTAGATGATTCCAACTCTAACGAAAACTTATTTAATTTCAAAGATTTTCTTAAATATAGCTTTTTATTCATAGGTTTGACTATAATTCTGTGTCTCATTCCATCAGTCGCGATCATCATCACTTTTGTTATCAATTTTGCAGTCTTTCTTTTAGGACCATTTATTTTCATTTACATGACTTATCGGGCACTAAGACGACAATAAAGTCATTATGTTTTAATAGATTTGCCTTTTTATTAATGCATAGATAGCGTCATACAAACCCTTATCTAATTTA
>JAEOSO010000126.1 GCA_016840315.1 Candidatus Borrarchaeota archaeon
CTCAGCCATCTCATGGATTATCCTAGTGATTACTTGGTCAAGATGGTTTGTCGTGACAGTCGAGATGAGATGATTTTAGATGTGCTGCACGAGTGCGGGCCCGCCGGGTTGTCTCCTAAAGAGATTTTCCTAAAGGTGCGGCGTTACGGCTTGAAATATCATCACATTACTCGTAGGATTAAACGTATGAACAAGCGGATGCAGAACGAGATTGGTGAACGAGTGGCCGATAAAGTTGGAAGAAACTGGGCCTTAAGTGATTTTATGTTTCACAATTGGAGTGCTAAGACGAATGAGATTGAAACTGAAATGTAGACATGGAGTTTTAGCAAGTTCGGCTATTAAATCTGGGAAAAACAGAATCGAAGATTATCTTGAGAATTTAGATGATTATGATTAAAGAAAAACTTCCTTACTGTCTCGAATTATTTGGTTAATGGTTGCATTGCGATCCACGGATCCCAAATTATCTGAAGTTACGGGTATTCTCAATTTTTCATTTTTGCATTCAGATAAGGACAGATCATGTGTCGTATGTCGTTTTAACTTGATTTCTCCGTAAAACTGCACATCATTATTAATCATCTTAAAAAGAAACAGTTTTGCAGATGTTCGAATGTCCTTAATTTGACCCACAACCCAAAAATCCGGTATTACTTCAAGATCAGCAACTTGAGTTTGCCTTGACAATTCTTTGCAATGCCAATTTTCCCTCTCCTTTCAACATTTCCAAAGAAATCAGTCGTCTGCTCATCATATGAGTGTTTTAAAAATCCCGAGATTTCTAGTCGTGGCCTATTCCAGTGTGAATGCAAACTTAGGAAGGCAGCAACAAATGTTGAAATGGCGGTGATTCCCATAAAAATTATTGTAAGGCTTTCTGTACTGAGGCTTTCAATGCACAAGCAATCACTTCCTTCAAAATGTTATGGCAACAAGCATTTTTAACCTTTATTTTAGCTAGCGCGCGCAGCTTTTGCACAAAAAACAAAAGTGACTTCATTCCCATAATAATTATTGTGTTAAAATTATGTTAATAAAAGACATTGAGACTTGGAATAGAATTGTTCGTAAAGGTGAAGGATATATCTACAATGATTTTGGAACACAATTCCCCGGAAATTCTCCTACATGGAACACACGTGATTTTAACAAATTACATCGCGCTTCTTGTCCTCACGTTAAGAGGATGACCTATATCACTGAAAGAAAACTAACAAAACACTTTTTCAGATCAAGAGAGGAAGCAATAGATTGGCTTGAGACGAATAGGAAAGAACAAGGTTACACTTTTTGTTCTTACTGCAATCTGTAACACAGAGAACTACGAATCGAAGAGAACGCGTCCTTCTCCGAGCACATAAAATTGCCGATATGTTTCCACAGCGTTCTGAAGGACTTTTTCCAGTAATGAACTGCTCATCTTCAGCAATCCCTTTTGGTTCTCATCATTATAGTTCTTTTCTCCATGAACCAAATTGCAGCGAACCTTGTACAACCATTTCAATAACATTTCCATGGTTCTTCTTTTATCCTCTTTTTCAACCCCCTCCTCAAGGGCCCTGTTAATTGGGATTGCATCTCCTTTGTGCCAATACTCATCTCGATAAATTGGAATAAAGGCAACGTATTCTGACAGATCATCCCTCAATGACTGGAATAATTCGTTCTCGTTTAGTAATGCAATTATTTTAATTGCGCGAAACTTGTCTCCGCGGTCTAGGTTTGCAGAGGGATTTCTGGTTTTTTCGTACAGATTATAAAAGATATTGTAAGCTGTGAAAGCTGAGACATATCTGTTGAAAGGATCCGTTTCGTGTTGAGCCTTTTCTTGCCACTCTTCTATTTTTCTCAGTAGCATATCTCGTTCTATTACCCTCAATTTTATGCCACTCTCTAACTCATCTGAATTTGAAAGGTTTCGGGGAGTCTTCTTGTAGACCTTTTATGCGAACTGGGAGTTGAAGATAATCCAGTTTGCTTCGGTGGATATCTGTTCCTACTACTACAAGCGTGTGTTCTGTTTGTCCATGGATTTCAGATTTCTGTACAACGTCGTCTAAGCGTTCAATAAGATCTTTGAGAAAGTCTGAAAGTTTGATGTCGTCGCTGATTTTCCCCTTTTCTCTGCCAGAAATCCCATCAAAGAATTGCCCAGCGGAAAATCCTTCGCCCTGAACTTTCTTCTGAGATCTAACTGTAAAGCCACAGTTTTGCCGCACTATTACGGAGTGTGCCTGATTGATCCAATTGAGGTTTCCAGTCAATCGAGAGGCGTCAACCATGCATGTGAAATTTAGCAGATTGCCAAAATTGGTCGTCAGAAAAGTGTCACTCACTATTAGAGGGAACGCATAGTATGCATCACACAATCCGCTCCTTGCTATTACATCCAGGACTCTATGCTGATTCTTTTTCTTGTTATTATTCACGTGAAACCTTGCCCTTAACCTGTCAACACCTGATTTTGCAGCTTTGTATTGAATGATAAAAGGTGCGCCGAGAGGAAAAAGCACATCAGCCCCAACCCTAGACTCCTGTTTTTGGGTAAATCCAAGTACGCCTACGCCCGCCTTAACCATACCTTCGTGAGTTATATTCAATTCAAGCGTTTTCTCATTAACAAGTCGAGTTATTCTGGCCGACATTTCACTCAGAGATTTCATTATTCCCATGTAAGTAATATTACTTTCGATAGAAATGCAAGTGCATATATTTCGGAATGATTTTCTTGTGTTTGTGCGCGCACATTTTAGTTAGGAAATCTATTATTTGTAATTATATTTATCAAGCTATCAGGAGAGTGTACTCTAGTGACAGTTGATGAGAAACTTGAAAAGACACAGAAACCCGTGTTTGTTTTCGAGAACCACAGAACTTCCTTCTACTATTGGTGTAAAGCAAGAAAAGAATTTGGAATTGACAATGGCTTTTTCGTTGTCACAATGGATAGTCACCACGACTTATTTACATTGACACCTCAGAAAAAGGCCGAAATTCAAGCTTTAGACTTGAACGATTTAGTTGATGTCAGAAAATTCGCAAAAGACGAACTCAAAAAGTTAAATGACGATTACATATTTGCGGCAATGGAAGCAGGTTTAATTAGCGACATCCTAATTATATCGCCAGCTCATTCAATGCATACGCGCACAAAGCAGTACATAGACTCAACCGGTGTTAAACATAGTCTATTTTATTGTGTGTGGCCAGGTGACCTCGGCGGTCCTCGGGGTTTACTTACTGATCGTGCCCCACAAGAGAATCGAGAATTGATACGGAGCATAGGTTATGACGAAAATGGAAATCAAAACATCGCTCTAGATATAGACTTGGATTTCTTCACGTATTTCTACTGCGACAAAATCTACGTTATTGCAGAGGAAAACTTCAAAGATATCTTCTCGGAAGATTCTCTAATTTGGTGGATTTATGATAAAGCAAGACTAGTAACAATTGCGAAGGAGCCTTGGACTTGCAACGGTGCCCGAAATAGCAATCAAATTTTGAAGCTATTAAACAAGTATTTTCTGAAGCATCAAAAGCAATAATGAAGAAGCGTGAGCACAAATAGAAGTTAGTTCCCGCGCGCAGATTAGTTTTGAACCTTCTAACATTCTTCTAACATCACATATATTTTTCTAACCTTCAAAAACAAT
>JAEOSO010000053.1 GCA_016840315.1 Candidatus Borrarchaeota archaeon
GTAACAAATATGAATTTTCTGTTTTATCAAGCTTCTTCATTTAACCAACCCATTGGCAGCTGGAATGTCTCGAGTGTGACAACCATGAGTAGTATGTTTCGTGATGTTACATTATCAACACCTAATTATAATAATCTTTTATTGGGTTGGTCGAATTTATCTCTGCAAAGTGGAGTAAATTTTGATGGAGGTAATTCAAAATATAGCATTGTTGCCGCTGAGGCAAGACAAGCAATCATCACTAATTTTTCTTGGACAATTACAGATGGGGGATATCACGCATTATTTTCTAATGCGGGAAATCCCGACAATGACGGAACTTTCGATCTCACTTGGACAGCATCTTCGGGAGCAAGTAATTATTCAGTCTATCGTCATTCAAGTTATATCACAGAAATTAACGGGAGCTTGACCCTCTTGGCAATAGAAATTACCGATTTGAGCTTAGGGTTAAGTGGATATGCTAACGGCACATATTATTTCATCTTAGTTGCGCATAATAATAATGGAGATACTCTCTCAAATTGCATTTCAGTTACAGTGTTAAGAGAAGGAGATCCTCCAGAAATTCCAGGAGAGATTCCTCCTGAAATTCCGGGTTATGATTTGCTGTTAGTTATTGCACTTTTAAGTGTAATTATAACCTTCTTGATTAAAAAGAAGTATGATATAAAATAAAACTCATCAATTTTTGTCTTTATTTTTAGCTTCTTTAGAACCGTTCTATGAATAGAAAGATTTGTTATTTTGTAGTTCCGAGTATATCAAGTAAATTCTAAGTAATTGTTTTAATATTTATTATTAGAATATATAAAAAACAGTGATGAATATGAATGAAAAAACCTATATTATTACAGATAAGAAATATAATATAATAAAAGTAGGAAGATCTAAGAATCCATACGAATATTTGAAAGCAATTCAAAAAAGTAATAGTGCAGAATTGGAAATGGTTTGCGTTTTTGAAGGTGATGTTGAAGAAGAGATAAAAGAGTTGTTGAAAGACCATAAAATTCGAGGAGAATGGTATTATCCTAACCCAAAGACAATGCTAGAAATCCAAGAAAGATATCTTCCAAACAATCAAGATCTAGTTTCATTTATTCATAATTTATTTGGAGAAATAAAAATAAGTGATCCTCCTATTTGCTTATGCTGGTTAGGCGATGACGAGACTAGATGCCAATACAAACGACATAAAGATCCACTTATAACCTGTGAATCCTATGATATCTGGAAAGCATGTGTAAGAAAAGAAGAAATTGATTTCGGGGATTAACGACCTTAAAAGCCTTATTTAAACTTATTCAATAGGTTCGAATTGCCCTTTAAATTCGACAAATTCATTCGACTCAACAGCCTATCCAGGTGTCCGTTTAACAGTTCATCACGTACAGCCTTAAGGGAGGGGTTGTCCACCTGGTTGTGAAGCTCGTTGGGATCCTCTTCCATATCGTAAAGATCCAGGGGTTGTCGGGTCAGGGTGTCCACTGACATTTTGTAGCGGTCGGTTCTAACCATCGAATAGGCCATCGGGGGAAGTCCCATCTCGCTTAAAACGGCTTCCTTGTGCATTTGTGCGTATGGCGCATCCGGTCCGCCAACAATCAGTGAGAGTAGGGAACGGCCATCGCTTTCTTCATATGGAGCGGCACCGGCAACATCCAAAAGTGTAGCACCAATATCGAGATGATCGGTCAGTCCGTTGTTCTGCCAACCTTCGATTCCGCCCGGGGGTCGGATGATGCAGGGGATGTTGAGGGCACCCTCATAGAAAACTTTCTTGGCGATCAGCCCATGATCTCCTAACATTTCCCCGTGATCCGAGGAGAAGACAATCCAAGTATTCTCCATCATCCCCTTCTCTTTCAAGGAATCGATGACCAGACCGATGCAGTCATCAATCAAGCTGACTTTACCATAGTAGTAGGTTTTCATCACCCGGTTCTGAGCTTCGCTCATCGTATCGAGCTTTGCCGGTGCGTACTTAAGCAGCATTTCGACATGAGGTGAAATGGGACCGATCGCTTGATCCGTGATGGAAAGCGGCATCTCATCGGCGTTATACATCCGGCGATACTTCGCAGGAGAATCCCAGGGATCATGGGGGCCCCCAAAACAGACCTGCAGATAGAACGGCTCGTCATCCCGGTAGGTAAGGATCCACTCCGAGGCTTGTCTGGCGATATACATATCCAAGTGGTCCTCAGTGGGAAGCAGACTCGGTGACAACTCCCAGGGCAGGGAAACACCTTGCTTTTGTCCCCTGAGATATGTGCGCAAGTATTCACGATAGGTATCAAGCAGACCCTTTTCCTTCAGGTAATCAGTATAAGGGGAATCTGTAGAGGCTGATTCGACAGGACCGGTCATCTCCATGGCATAGGTGTAGCCATAGTCATGCATTTCATTGACATGATCCCGAGTATGACCCTTTCCGTGGGGCCAGAGATGTGTTTTTCCGATAACGGCAGTGTAATATCCTGCTTCTCGAATATTTCGCACATGGCTCGGACCGTGACGAAGCTCTGGGTCAGCTATCGCCCACACACCGTGATCGTTGACATGCTTTCCAGAGATAAGCGATGCTCTAGTAGCCATGCACACGGGTGAGGTTGCATAGCACCTACGAAACACGACCCCTTCAGCAGCCAGTCCATCGATGTTCTGTGTCCGGGCCACTGGATCTCCAGCAAACCCCATAGTGTCGGCACGCTGTTGATCGGTGAAGAACAATACAATATTTGGTTTGTTGGTCATCTTCCTTCACCTTCTGAATGTATTTATAACTCAGAAATATTTGAGGTAATATATATATTAACTAACAACATTTTTTTATATTTTCTTTTTAGTTTTATGGAAAGGTAAATTCAGTAAATTCAGTAAAATTTCATTACTTACTTAAATTTTTTTCATTTGAGGTAAAACTACATAAAAATTACCTTTTCTGATATGATTTAATTCATATATTAAATGTTTTAGAGTTAATTCAATATAGATGTTCTTTAATTTCTCGTTCATCAATAGGAGAAAAAAAAAGTTAAAGGAAAAATATTACTTTAAGAAATAAAAAATTGCTGTTGTTTATTGGTATAAATGTAATCATTATTTGTGTTTCATTGAGCGTGTTCTGCCAGATGCTCAAGTAGTAGGTGGGTTATCTTTTTAGGTTCCATTTGAAGTGCAAAATTGAGTGCTATTTCGAGGATCTCGAAACGATATGGTCCCTTAACATAATGAGCATTTGCCTCAGCTACCTCTTGGGTCACATTGCTAACATTTCGGGGCCAGATATATAGAGTGGGCATGATAACTGGCTTTAATGATAGAGAAGCCCATGAGGGCATAGCCCGATACCAGTGATAAACGGCTCTAAGTGCTTCTTCGCTGTTGAGCGCCTCACGATAGGGATTGGTTTCTTCGGCGGGTAATCCTATGCGTTTGATTGTAGCCTCGAAATTCTTCAATTCCTCACCCTCTTTTCTGGAATTAGAAAAATAGTTAAACCCTTTTCGTAGTTTGTCCGCCGCCTTTGTTTCCATCACCTCATGGAATGCCATTTGATGTGGAACATTAATACAAACCAGCGTTGCTACCCGTTGTGGATAGTTCCCGGCAAGCCACCATGCGATCACAGATCCAATGCTGGTAGCCATAAGATGAAAGGGACGATCTGTCCATCCAAGTCGGTCTGCAATTGCCAAAATATCTTGAACAAATTCATCTACAACATATGCCTCCACACCTTCGGGTCGCGCACCTGGACAGTAACCCCTCAGATCAGGCGCAACAGCTCTGAATCCCGCCTCCCCTAATTTCGGCAACTGATGGTGCCACTCCCAGCTCGTTCGGGGTAAACCATGGAGTAATAGTATCAACGGTCCCTCTTTAGGTCCAGCTGACCAGGCATCAAAGGTGAATCCACGAGCTTTAATTTGGATACGATTCATATTCCTCTTTATGTAAAATCATTTTTATAATATTTGATTGTTTTTCAATATTCCTTGAAAGTGTAAATTCAGGGTCTGATTTCAATGAAAATTCCTTTGAAAATTTCAAGATTAGTCTACAGATTTTTTATAATAGAATTTATCTTTTAATTCTAGTATGAATATAAATAATGATTTAGACAGTCTCTATGAATTAACACCAGATGATGTTAAAGAGGTGATTAAAGTGGCAGGTAGTGCTTTTCAAGACGATCCTGTTACAATATTTACATTTCCTGATGAAAGAGAAAGAAAAGAAAAAGTACAATATGGATTTTATTCGCTCTATAAATATGGAATAAAACATGGACTAGCTTATGCTACCTCTAAGAACTTAGAGGGAATCACAATATGGCTACCCCCTAAAAAAATATATCATTCTACCTTGACCATGATGAGATATGGGGGTTTTTATACAATGCGTAAAGTAGGTTTAAAAATGGAAATATTGAAAAGAACCATGATTGTATTTAACTATATGGAAGAAAAACATAAAGAGCTTGTACCAAATGACCATTGGTATTTTCAACAGATAGCTGTTAAACCAGAGGAACAAGGAAAAGGATATGGGGGATTACTGATAAAGACTATGCTTAAAATAATTGAAAATGAGGGGTTACCAATATATGTGGATACTAATACTGAAAAAGCTATGTCCATTTACCAGAAATATGGATTTGAAATACTTGAACATACAATAATCCCTGAAACCGATGTACCTCTTTGGTGTATGTTAAGAAAACCTAAGTAATGAAAATTCCATAGAAATAGATCAGACCAATTCAAAGTTTAAATATTAATTCAATTTAAAGTTGAATATGTCGAGTAAAATAAATAGAGTTTTTCTTTGTTTCATTTATAATCTATCGGGGGAGGAAATATGCCTGCGGTAAAATCGTTGGGTGGTCCCGTTGCAGTAACTGGTGCTTCAGGTTATATCGGCTCCCATGTGGTAGATGCGTTAATGAAGCGTGGATACACTGTACATGCTTGTGTAACTGACTTAAACAATCCAGACAAGACTGAACACCTTTTAAAACTCAAACGAAGCGATTATCCTGGCCATTTAGAATTATTCTCAGCCAATTTACTCGAAGAGGGCAGTTATGATATCCCATTCACTGATTGTATTGCAATATTACATGCGGCCACACCTATGGGTTATGGCGGTGTCAACAATCCTCGACAAATATACGATGGTGCGCTGAACGGTACCAAGAACGTCCTTAATTCAGTAAAGGAAGTAAGAACAGTAAAAAGGTTCATTTATACTAGCTCTTTTGCAGCCATTCATCATCCTATGCCATCAGGATATATCTTTACAGAGAAAGATTGGGGTTCAGACAATCGTGATAATGACCCGAGCTGGAGTTCTAATAGAATCGACGAAGATGGCGATATGGCTTATGCCATGGCTAAAATTGAGACTGAACGCATGTGTTATGATTTTGCAGAGAAAGATAGGCATTTTGATGTCATTTCTGTTTGTCCAATCAATGTTCTTGGTCCTTTACTTTCTAAAGTGCACAATAGTGTAGGTTCTTGGCAATGGTGGCTTGGTCGTATGCTGACAGGGACAACCTGCAAGCGTGCTTGGAATTTTTTGTGGAATATTGTTGATGTTCGGGACATTGGTGAATCACAGGCACTTATTATTGAGAGTAAAATTTGTAAGAATAGATCGCGGTATCAATTATGTGCCACAGACAAGTCGGGTGAAATAAATGTTTTACAACTTCAAGCACACTTACAAAAGTTGTTCCCTACCGTAAATGTAGGTGGACCACCTGATGAGATCCACGCAATCATCAATAAGTATGGCAACGTTTATCAAACACCTCTTGCTCATTGTGATAAAGCTCGTGAGGAACTTGGCTTAGAGACTCATGCTATAGATGAAACTCTGCGTGAAACAGGGCAATCAATGATTGATCTCGGCCTGGTTAAACCAGCTTGAAAATAAGAATTATATATAAATCAAATCTTATTTAGTGCTGAAGATTTTTATACCACCTTAATTTAACTCAATTTGTTTCATATTACAGTTAAGAAAGATAAAAATTTCACTTCATAGAAAAAAAAAAGAATTTTACTAATTCTTAGAGGTTTTTCTTCTCCTAATTATTAATAAGGCAGAAGTACAAAAAATCATAAGAATTGTCATATTTAAATTAAATCCAGGGATCGCTGGATCACCAGGCGGTTGATTCGATGGAGGGTCAACAAATTGGAGAATATAGTCCGTTATGATTGGCGCATAGTAGGGACCATCTGAAGCAGTAAAACCAATCACAATATTGTACTCTATTTCTTTACTGACAAATAAACTAAGACGCACTTTAAATGTGTATTGGTGTGGAAAAAAAATCATCAATACATTTTTAAAAAAAAAAAAATAAATAAATTGTATAGACACCCTTTTTTATGTCACACTATTAAAATAATAGAGAGGAACAGATATGGAAGAAAGTAAAAAAATAAAAATCACCGTAATTAGAAGATTCAGTCCCGAAGAAGTTTTTGGACATGAAATGAAATACTCTAACGGAGAAAAAGTAGCTCCTTGTAGTCGTAATGGTTTGAGTGAAGGGATGGAATGGGTCGTAGAATACATGCAGAGACCAGAGGATTTTTGTGTTTGGGCTTGGCGTGATTTGTCTAGAGACTTAAGCATTCTTTTTTGTGGAGGAGATCATTTCTGGTCGGAGCCAGATGTTACCTATACTTCCTGTTCTGACGGAATGAGACCTGTAGTCTTTAAACTAGAAAGATTGAAATGAATTTCCTTTGAAATTAGAATGGAAAGGTAAATTCAGAGTCTGGTTTCAATGAAAATTCGATAGAAATAAATCGGATCGATTCAAAGTTTAAATAGTAATTCAATTTAGAGTTGAATATGTCGAGTAAAATAAATAGAGTTTTTCTTTGCTTCATTTACAATCCATCGAGGGAGGAAAAATGCCTGCGGTAAAATCGTTGGATGGTCCCGTTGCAGTAACTGGTGCTTCAGGTTATGTCGGTTCCCATGTTGCAGTTGCGTTAATGAAACATGGATATACCGTACATGCTTGTATTACTGACTTAAACAATCCAGACAAGACTGAACACCTTCTAAAACTCAATCGGAGTGATCACCTTGGGCATTTAGAACTATTTTCAGCCAATTTACTCGAAGAGGGCAGTTATGATATACCATTCACTAATTGTATTGCAATTTTACATGCGGGCACACCTATGGGTTATGGCGGTGCCAACAATCCTCGACAAATATACGATGGTGCGTTGAACGGTACCAAGAACGTCCTTAATTCAGTAAAGAAAGCAGGAACAGTAAAAAGGTTTATTTATACTAGCTCTTTTTCTGCCATTCATCATCCTATGTCATCAGGATATATCTTTACAGAGAAAGATTGGGCTTCAGACAATCGTGATAATGACCCGAGTTGGAGTTCCAATAGAATCGACGAAGATGGCGTTATGGCTTATGCCATGGCTAAAGTTGAGACTGAACGCATGTGTTATGATTTTGCAGAGAAAGATGGGCGTTTTGATGTCATTTCTGTTTGTCCAATCGCTGTTCTTGGTCCTTTACTTTCCAAAGTGCACAATAGTGTAGATTCTTGGCAATGGTGGCTTGGTCGTATGCTGACAGGGATTACTTGCAAGCGTTCTTGGAATGTTTTGTGGAATATCGTTGATGTTCGGGATATTGGTGAATCACAGGCGCTTATGCTTGAGAGTAAAATTAGTAAGAATAGATCGCGGTATCAATTATGTGCCACAGACAAGTCGGGTGAACTAAATGTTTTACAACTTCAAGCACACTTACAAAAGTTGTTCCCTAAACTAAATGTAGGTGGACCACCTGATGAGATCCACGCAATCATCAATAAGTATGGTAACGTTTATCAAACACCTCTTGCTCATTGCGATAAAGCTCGTGAGGAACTTGGTTTAGAGACTCATTCTATAGACGACACTCTGCGTGAAACTGGGCAAACAATGATTGATCTCGGCTTGGTTAAACCAGCTTGAAAATAAGATAAAAATTAAAAAAGAGGGCACCTATCTTACTACTAGAAATATAGCTTTAGGTCGAAATTTAAGCTGAACGATGAAGACCACTATATTGAGAGTAACCTTTATGGAATAAAGAAAAACAACCAAATATTATAAAAATGATTTTACATAAAGAGGAATATGAATCGGATCCAAATTAAAGCTCGTGGATTCACCTTTGATGCCTGGTCAGCTGGACCGAAAAAGGGACCGTTGATACTATTATTGCATGGTTTGCCCCGAACGAGCTGGGAGTGGCACCATCAGTTACCGAAATTAAGTGAGGCGGGATTTAGAGCTGTTGCACCCGATCTGAGGGGTTATTGCCCAGGTGCGCGACCTGAAGGTGTGGAAGCATATGTTATAGATGAATTTGTTCAAGATATCCTGGCAATCGCAGACCAACTTGGATATACCGATCATCCCTTTCATCTTATGGCTACCAGTATTGGATCTTCGATCGCATGGTGGCTTGCCGGAAATTTTCCACAACGGGTGGCAACGCTAGCTTGCATTAACGTACCACATCATATGGCACTCCTTGAGGTGATGAAGACTAAAAAGGCAGACAAACTGCGGAAGGGATTTAGTTATTTTGCTGATTTTAGAAAAGACGGCATGGAATTGGAAAATTTCGAGGGTGTACTTAAACGCATAGGATTGCCAGCCGAAGAAACCAACCCCTATCGTGAGGCGCTCAATAACGAAGAAGCACTTCGAGCCGTTTTTCATTGGTATCGAGCAATGCCCTCTTGGGCTTCTCGACCATTAAAGCCAGTTGTTATGCCCACTCTATATATCTGGCCTCGAAATGTTGGCAATGTGACCCAAGAGGCGGCTGAGGCGAATGCGCATTACGTTAAAGGACCATATCGATTCGAGATCCTAGAGGTTGCACTCAATTTTGCACTTCAAATGGAGCCAGAAAAAATAACCCGCTTGTTGCTTAAGCATCTGGAGGAACACGCCCAATAAAACGGTGTGTTGCCCCCCTCCCTAAAAAGATCTGCAAAAGTCGTTAATCCCCGAAAACTATTTCTTCTTTTCTTACACACGCTATCCAGATTTCGTAGGATTCACATGTTGTAAGTGAACCCTTTTGTCGTTGGAATTGACATTTGCTATTTCCATCGTCTATCCAGCATAAGCAAATAGGTTGATCGCTCATATTTATTTCTCCAAATAAATTATAAGTAAATGAAGCTAGTTCTTGATTATTTGGAAGATATTTTTCTTGGATTTCTAGCAGTGTCTTTGGGTCAGGATAGTACCAATCTCCTCGAATTTTATATTTTTTCAACAACTCCTTTATCTCTTTTTCATAATCTGCTTCAAAAACACAAACCACTTCCATTTCTTTATTGTTTATTTGAATTGTTTTCAAAAGTTTGTATGGATTCTCAGATCTTCCTACTTTTATTATTTTATATTTCTTATCGGTAAAAATATATGTTTTTTCATTCACATTTATCATGCTTAGTTCTAGTTATTGGTAGAATAGAAATAATTTCAAATTATTATTATATTTAGAGGAAATTAGCAAAAGAAAAAGAAATTTTTAAAAAATACTTATCCACTTGCTTCATTTTGAATTAATTCGACAGTTCCAGTATTACCATCAACTCTAATCGTCTGACCATGTTTAGTGCGTTGGGTGATGTTTCCAGTCCCTACAACGGCGGGAATACCGTATTCTCTCGCAACGATGGAGCCATGCCCAAGAATACCACCCATGTCAGTTACTAATCCGGTTGCGTGGGCAAATAATGGTGTCCAAGCAGGGTTGGTCATGGGACAAACTAGAATAGAATCTGGTTGCATTTGATCAAATTCTGCCGGTGATTTAATCAGACTTGCCGGACTTGTAACCGTGCCGGGACTAACAGGTATACCTCTCAATACATCACTATTGGGATCGTTTTTTATCTGCGTCTCTTTGAACGCTACACCAGGATTATTGCTCGCAATTTCTGGAATAGTTCCCGGAGGATGTAATCGCTTGCGTGCTTCTCTCAATTCCTGACGTTCAGAAGTCAATTGCTGGTATTCAGGTATCGCTTTGTTCTCTTTACGAGCGTTTATAGCTTTGGTTAATTCTTTTGTATAAAGATAAAAAACATCATCTAGAACATTAATTGTACCGACATCTACAAGACGCTGTCCGAGTTCTAGAGCCAAAAGTCGAAGAACTGGCCAACCACTGGTGAGGTAAAACATTACATCCTCACGGATGAAATAAAAACGATGTGTGAACCAATTACGATAACGGAACTGCCAATATTGTAATCCATCGAGAAGTTGCTCAATTTTTCGTAAAGCTTCTTCGCGCTTTTTTGCAGCGTCAACTTCATGCTTTTTCGGGTCATAATCCTTAGTAGTTACCATAGTTTTCAAGGTGCTAAGAAGCACTGAAGGATCTTCACTTGGAAGTGGTTCAACAAAGTCTAGGCTGTAGCCCAAGTGTCCATAAATTTCTAGATAGTCCTCAACAGCTTTGATTATTGGACCGCTAACTGGATGATTTTGAAGAGCTTTCATCAATTGTTTAGGCGGTGTTGTAACCACCAATTCATAGAGCTCTTCGTCTTCTTGGATTTGTTTGGCAATTTTATACATGTGCTCGTTGGCTTCTAAAGTACTCGACTTAAAACCACTCAGGAAGTGCCCACTGGTGAAATTATGATCTGGTAGGTTTTCTCGAAGAAATGCTTGCAACTGGTCGTCGGTTGCTTTCGCAATGCCAAAACTGTGACTTGCGTTGCTAGACCAGTACATTCCTCCAGCGTAGGCTAATTCGCGAATTCCTTTCAATAACTCCTCATCTGGTGCTGCTTTATAATCAATTTTTTCCCATTCTTCTACCGTAGCTAGTAGCTCAGGCATTACTTTTTCCTTCCACTCTTTAATTTGTTTCTCATTAGCTTCGGTTTTGCTGTTAGCGACATAAGCTGGATATCTGCTTTCGGGCATGGTCACTGCGTGAGCTATGTCTTTGATATCTGCTTTTTCAGCCCATTCATTATATGCCTTTAAATCCTCAGGTGAAAGTTCTTCCAAGAACAAATCCAAGTCATGCTGTTCCATCTTAGGATTAAGTTTTTTTATCATTTGTGCGAATGATTCATCCCATTCTTGCCAAATCCGTGCAATTTTTTCTTCCCTTTCTTCTTCTGTTACAGCTTCATCTATCTCATCTTGAATAGTTACAACTTGTGGAAAGTCAAACCGCTGATAAGCAAAACCATTCACCGTCACAAACATAGGACCTCCTCCGACAAAATAACTGCCTCGCTTCTGTCCTTTTGCAATTGTTTCCAGTCCTTCTGTTAGATACAGCTCATCGAACAAAGGGCTAGTAGGATCAGGGATATTCTCTATAATCTGACGCCGAGCAAGAATCCTTGCCGGTGGAGTCGGTTCCCAAGTAACCTCTATAGGCTGAGGTGGAAGATTCGTAATGGGTCGTGATTGTAGCATCCAGAGTTTATCACCAGATATCGCCCATTCAATATCTTGAGGAACATCGTCGAAGAGGCGTTCAATTTCAAGTGAAGTTGAAGTTAGGTTCTTAAGTAATTTTTCTGATAATGATAACTTCTTTCTCTCGTGTTCAGATACACTTTGCAAGACTGTTCCCTGCTTATCACTAGAAACAATTTTC
>JAEOSO010000127.1 GCA_016840315.1 Candidatus Borrarchaeota archaeon
CCGGGAATTTGTGAAAAGCTTGATCGTCATTACCCATGATATTTCGATACTTTACCAGATTGCAGGTAGCATTATGATAATGTATGCAGGAAAATTGGCTGAAAAAGCCTCCACCGAGGTGATAATAAATTCTCCTCGACATCCGTATACGAAACTGTTGATCTCATCATTACCGGATATCGGAATAAAATATTCCCAGAAAAAGCTGATAGGCATTCCCGGAAAACCCCCGTTGCTACTCGACCCTCCAACTGGATGTCGGTTCAGAAAACGATGCCCGGCCGCTTTTGAGAAATGCCTGAACGAAGAACCACCATTCATTGAAATTGAAAAGGGCCATTTCATTGCTTGTTGGAAGGAGTCTGAAAAGAATGCTTGAGCTCGAAAAAATATCAAAAATCTATAAGACTGGAACCTTTGGCGGAAAAAAACTCCTCGCAGTGAATAATGTCAGCTTCGATGTTAAAGATGGAGAGGTTATTTCATTAATTGGTGAAAGTGGAAGCGGGAAAAGTACAATAGGGAAGATGATTTTAGGTCTCATCTCCATAAGCTCGGGTATGATTAGATTAAACGGAGTTGATATTACCACCCTTAAAGGATGTGCACTTAAAGATTACTATCGGAATGTCCAGGGTGTTTTTCAGGACCCATTTAGTTCTTACAACCCGATCTTTAAAGCCGACCGAATTTTCAGGATAATCAGGGAAGAGTTTTTTCCAAAGATAAATAACCGTGAATGGGACAAAAAGATAGACAGTTCATTGAGGGCTGTTGGTTTAAACCCCGATGAGGTCTTGAATAAATTTCCCCACCAGCTCAGTGGTGGGCAGCTACAGCGCTTTCTAATTGCGCGTGCTCTACTGCTTGACGTCCAGTTTCTCGTGGCAGATGAGATCATAAGTATGCTCGATGCATCTACACGAATCGACGTTCTCAACTTGCTGGCAGAGCTCAAATCCCGTGGACTATCTATCCTTTTCATAACCCATGATCTCTCACTGGGTTACTACATAAGCGAAAGAGCGGTGATCCTCTATAGAGGATGTGTTGTAGAGATGGGCGCGACAGAGCAAATCTACTACCATCCACTGCATCCTTACACAAAGATGCTTATGGTCTCTGTTCCACGTCTGGATAGGAAATGGGAAGAGGTAGAGATTAAACTGAAAGCAAAGCATTTAGAGCTCCCCAGTGGTTGTGTCTATTACGAAAGATGTCCATTCGCAGATAAAGATAAAGATTGTGCCAAAAGGCCTCCGCTAATAGAGGCGGAAAGTGGTCACTTTGTGACATGCAGCCATTATATGGAAGTAAATGAACGTGTTTGAAAAAGATTTCCTGAAAGGAGGGGTAGATTATGACAAATGCAAAGCTAATTGGTTCTGCATTGCCTAACATTCCATGGGAAGAACGCCCTCATGGGTGTAATGAAGTGGTCTGGCGTTCAGAGAAAAACCCGATCATCACCCGCGATGTAGTGCCAGATGCGAACAGTATATTCAACAGTGCCATCGTGCCTTTTGAAGACGGTTTTGCTGGCGTGTTTCGCTGCGATAACACTGCCAGAGACATGCAGCTTTATGCTGGAAAGAGCAAAGACGGTATCAACTGGGAGATAGAACCGAAGCGTATTCAGTTCAGATGTGAAGACGATGAAATTGGCAACTTCGTTTACGGCTATGATCCACGTGTATGCTGGCTTGAGGACAGATACTATATCACCTGGTGTAACGGTTATTACGGACCTACAATAGGCGTGGGTTACACCTATGATTTCAAGACTTTTTACCAGATGGAGAATGCTTTCTTGCCATATAACAGAAATGGCGTCCTATTCCCTCGCAGGATAAACGGGAAATTTGCGATGCTTAGTCGACCCAGTGATAGAGGACACACGCCTTTTGGCGACATATTTTATAGTGAAAGTCCAGATATGATCCATTGGGGACATCATAGACATGTAATGTCTCCCATTGGAGGCTGGCAAGCTACCAAAATCGGTGCGGGGCCTACACCGATAGAAACATCAGAAGGGTGGCTTTTGATTTATCATGGTGTGCTTACTTCTTGTAACGGATTTGTATATAGCTTTGGCGCTGCGCTATTGGATATTGAGAAACCCTGGAAGGTAATTTACAGAACGCGTCCCTACTTACTCAACCCGAGGGAATATTATGAGTGCGTTGGTGACGTTCCAAACGTAGCCTTTCCAACTGCTGCCCTGTATGACCCGCCGACACGACGTATTGCTATTTATTACGGTGGAGCAGACACGGTTACATGTATGGCATTTACGAAATTCGATGAGTTAATTGATTTCATCAAAGAGAATTCTCTCTGAAGTGCCAAAGAGCTCGGGGTCATGCCCCGGGTGTGGTGTAAGTGGGTAGATTACTTTTGTATAATTAAATTAATTGGAGGATAAAATGGTAAGATTTGAAAAAAACTTTATTTTTGGCCTGGCAACCTCGTCTTATCAAATAGAAGGAGCTGCTACAGAAGACGATAGAAGTCCCTCAATATGGGATACCTTCTGTAAAACTCCCGGTAGGGTGTATGAAGGACATACTGGTGATGTTGCATGTGATCATTATCATAGGTATAAAGAAGATGTTAAAATATTAAAAGAAATTGGAGTTAATGCATATAGATTTTCAATTTCATGGTCTAGAATATTTCCGGAGTACGGTAAGTACAATCCGAAAGGGATGGAGTTTTATAAAAAATTAATAGATGAACTAATTAAAAATGATATAAAGCCAACCGTTACTTTATTTCACTGGGATTTGCCGATGTGGGCTTATGATATGGGAGGATGGCTAAATAGAGATTCGATTAAATGGTTCAAGGAATATGCTGTAAAAGTATTTGAGGAGTTTAATGAATCTGTAAAATTTTGGATAACACACAATGAGCCCTATTGTGCATCGATGTTAGGATATAATTTAGGAATTCATGCACCTGGGCATAAAAATACAAGAGAAGCTTTAATCGCAGCTCACCACATTTTACTTTCTCACGGAGCTGCAGTTGAAGCCTTCAGAGAATTTGGTTTTAAAGATAGTAAAATTGGAATAATACTCAATTTAACGCCGTTTTATTCTGTGTCTGATTCTAAAGAAGATATAGAAGCATCTTTTAGATGTGATGGGTCATCTAATAGATGGTTTTTAGATCCTATTTTTAAAGCTTCTTATCCTGAGGACATGAAGAAAGTATTTATTAAGGTGGCGGGTGAATTTGATTTTATAAAAGATGGAGATTTACAAAAAATATCAATTAAGAATGATTTTTTAGGAGTAAATTATTATTCGCGTGCTCTGGTTAAATTTTTTCAGGATTCAAAATTAAACTGTCAGAGCGTTAAGGGGAATTTGAAGAAAACTGCTATGGGTTGGGAGATCTATCCGCAAGGTATATATGATATTATTGTAAGACTGAGAAAAGAATACATACAACTACCTATATATATTACCGAAAATGGTGCTGCTTT
>JAEOSO010000054.1 GCA_016840315.1 Candidatus Borrarchaeota archaeon
AAATTTAGAAATCCTTTGATAAACCCTGTAACAAAGTTGCACATCGGTTTTCTGCTTTTTTTTCCACTACAAAAAGGACACATAAGAAGTGAAATTTCATCTTTTTCCTTACTTAATTCACTCACAGTAAATTTCGAAAGTTCTTTTTGAAGTTTGTTAGGATCAATGTTATCATTTTCTTTTTCTTTGATGAATACACCAGCATAAGCACCAAGTTTTTCAATAACTTCTAGAGAATAGAGAGGGTATAATTTGAGCACGCGTGCAACAATTTTATCCGGATAGTTTTCCAAAAGAAACTCGGTAACCTCTTTATAAAAAAATTTGTCAAGAACTTCCTCAAAGCCCGAGAAAAAAGCTTGGTCATATGCCCATTGCTCGCCCACTGAAGGATATTTTTCTCGAAAATGAGATGCGATGCGCGACAAAACATCTTCTAGTAAATTCTTGTCTGTTTCAGAATCAACCAGAGCTACGATGAGAACTTGCCCATCTTGATCAACTCGATAAACGAAGGTTAAGTCTTCTGCTTGAACCTCAGAAAGCCTTCCTATTTTTGCTTCTCGCGAGAAACTAAAGATCGCATTGAGAAAGCCAGCGATCAAGGTTGGATCAATAACTGCCTCATCTTTTACAGATTTTTCTTCGTAGAAGGTGCGGCTGAGAAATTCAACGCCGCTTTTTGCGTCCAATAAGAAAATAGCGTGAAGCAATATCTACCCTCATTTTGTGTTAATCATACTTCTTCGTTAATGGGGAACTTTTTAAGTTCTTCTAAGTATGTAACAACTACACATTCTTAAAAGTGGTGGATGAGGGAAACAAAATTGGCAGTAGATATTAGACAATTATTACTTCAGATGGATTTTGAATTTGTTGATGAGTTATACGTCCATAAGAAAACAAAAATTCCGCTAACAGTATATTTCCAAGACGATGAGATGATTCTATTAGACCAGCTTAAACTGCCTTATGAAATGGTTTCTTGGAAAACAACTGATTACAAGGTAGGTGCGATCCAAGGGATCAAAGAAATGCGCATCCGCGGCAGTCAAGCATTAGGTGTATGTGCCGCGTATTGCATGGCTTTAGCTGCAATACAACTTCAATCGACAGGGCGAGAAATTATAAAGAATATGGAGGAAGCAGCGAAATTCGTGAAGAGTAGCAGACCCACAGCAGCCCCTCTTTTCTGGGCTGTTGATCTTACGATGCACGCTGCTATAAAAGCGTTTGATACAACTGCTGATGCTCACTCGGTTGTCAATGCAGTTAAAGAGACTGCAGATTACATATTAGCATCTGATCTTATTTTGGGGAAGTACCTTAGAGAAGAAGGCATGAAATTTCTTGAAGATGGCGATGTTGTAATGACTCATTGTAATGGAGGATCTCTAAGTTCCACGTATGGTGGTCATGCATTAGGCATGTTAGAGGAAGCTTATACGAAAGGTGTTGATCTGACAGTAGTCGCCAAAGAAACTAGACCTCGGAGTCAGGGCTATCTTCTTACAACCTGGGAATTGAATAGAGCGGGCATACCTGTGGTTATTGTTACAGATAACATGATATCACAGGCATTTAAGCGCTTTAAGGTCAACAAGATAATATTAGGGGTCGACAGAATTGGAAGTGATGGCGGCGTCGCAAATAAGATAGGTTCTTCTGATATTGCGCGAATCGCACGCTTTTATGATGATGTGCACTTCTATTATGCCACTTCGTACAGTACTATGGATCTAGAAACACCAGGGAGGGATATACCTATAGAAGAACGCTCTATTGATGAAATGTCTAGGGCCTACAGACTCGATGCGCAAGACAAAAAAAGAAAGGGAATTCTATCAGAAAACGCCTTAAATGAATGGCCACCCAATGAAGCAATAGTTTCCACGCCCGAAAAAGGAAAATTCGTATTATATAATCCAGCATTTGACATAACTCCTGGGAACCTTATTGATTTAGTTATTACGGACATTGGAGCGTTTAGCCCAGAACAAATTCGCACTTTAACTCCAGCAATCATTGAGAATGAAGTGAAAAGAAGATTAGAAAACGAACTCACTTTGCCGGAACATATTCGATTTTATCTTTAACTGATCTTTTTTTAAAGTGAAATAGATGCCGAGAATCGCGATCGTAGAACCTGAGAGATGTAAGCCACAAGATTGTGGACTTGTGTGTATAAAATATTGCCCTGGAGTGAGGATGGGTGAAGAAACAATCATAATCGACCCAGAAACTGGTAAAGCTAGAATTGCAGAGAATTTATGTAGCGGCAGTGGCATCTGTGTAAAAAAATGCCCATTTGGGGCAATTCATATAGTGAATTTACCTGAAGAGCTGGAAAAAGACGTTTCATATCGTTATGGACCTAATAGATTTATATTATATCGCTTACCGATTCCGAGACCAAAAAAAGTGACTGGGCTCATCGGACAGAATGGTACTGGGAAATCAACTGCCTTAAAAATTCTTTCTGGTGATTTTAAACCAAATTTCGGCCTCTATGATGAACCCCCTGAATGGGATGAGATAATTAGGGCTTATAGAGGCTCTGAATTACAATCGTATTTTGAGAAACTTTCTACAGAGTCCATGTGTGTTGTTCAAAAACCTCAATACGTGGACAAAATACCCAAGGTAACAAAAGGGGTCGTATCTGAGCTACTTGAGAAAGTAGACGAACGGAATGTGTTAAAAGACGTTATTGAAGACTTACGGATTCACACAATAATGGACAGAGAACTTAGTGTGATCTCTGGCGGGGAACTCCAAAGAGTTGCTATCGCAGCAGTGATTTTGAGAGATGCTGATGTCTATTTATTTGATGAACCCTCATCTTATCTGGATATTTTCCAGCGTGTAGAAGTTGCTAAAGTGATTCAAAGACTGGCAAGAGAGGGAAAAACAGTCATTGTAGTGGAACATGACTTAGCAATTCTAGATTATCTTTCTGAATATGTGTGCGTATTATATGGTCAGCCAGCCGTCTTTGGTGTAGTCAGTCACCCACATGGAGTACGAGAAGGTATCAATATTTTCCTTGATGGCTATCTCCCATCTGAGAATATGAGATTTAGGAAGGTTGGAATTCAATTTCATTTGAGACCACCGAGATCAAAACCTACCGGCAAAGCATTTTTCGAATTTGAAGATATGGAGAAACATTTTGATGGGTTTAAACTCGCTATAGAAAGAGGAAAGTTATTCAGCGGAGAAGTAATCGGAATTCTTGGTGCCAATGCCCTTGGAAAGAGTACTTTTATCAAATTATTAGCGGGAGTAGAAGAACCAGATAAAGGTGAAGTGCCATCAGAAGATCTAAAAGTAAGTCATAAGCCCCAATATATTTCTCCAAAGTTCGATGGTACGGTTCAAGAACTTTTCCACGAAGAAGTAGGCAAAGTTATCAATACAGAATGGTTTAAAGCGGAAGTCAACCGACCGTTATCAATTGACCCGCTTCTCGACTGCAATATCGGGAGTTTAAGCGGTGGAGAACTACAAAGAGTTGCCATTGCATTATGTTTAGCACGCCCAGCCGATATTTATCTTTTAGATGAACCGAGTGCATTTCTTGATGTAGAACAAAGGCTAGCAGCGGCACGTGCTATTAAGAAAATCGTTGAGAGTAGAGATATTGCCGCATTCGTGGTTGAGCATGACATTGTGACAATAGATTATTTATCAGATCGTCTAATGATTTTCTCCGGTAAACCAGCTGTTGAGGGTTACGCGATGGCACCTGTTGACCTACGCACGGGGATGAATAAATTCTTAGAATTGATGGGGATAACCTTTAGACGCGATCCGCAAACAGGAAGACCACGTGTAAATAAAGAAGACTCAAAACTGGATCGACTCCAGAAAGAGGCAGGCGAGTATTACTACGTTTAAAAGAACTAAATGTGAAAATTAGCCCCATTTTGTTGCTCTTCTATTTTAAATATAAAAATCATGAAATACGTACAGTTTCATAGTCTATTACCGGCAATACAAATTTATGAACTGCCGATGAAGGGAGACTGACGGTGAAAGGGAATCAACTACAGGAAATCCTCCAAACTGCTTTTGATGTACTGAAAAATGGCAAAAACGCTGAAGAAAGAATAGAGGCAGCATCTACCATTTGGAATATTAGCATTAGCGATCAAGATGCTCTCAGAAAAAGCATCGATACTCTTGGCGGTTACTTAACTGATACCGTGCCGGGTGTTCGTGGACTTATTGCTTGGACGATATATACTCTTAGTATGAAATACCCTGAGGATTTGTTACCTCAGCTGGATGTAATAGGAGATGCATTATTAGACAGTGACTTAAACGTTAGACGTTATGCTGCAAATATTCTAGTTGAACTATCGAGAGATTTTTCAGAGCATATAAAAGTTCTGACGCCCACACTAGCAAAGGCATTGGAAGATCCTTCTGTCGACGTGAGAATCGCTGTTGAAAAGATTCAGCAGAATATTGTTGCTGGAAAAACGCGCGTCGCTCTAACTGAAACTAAAAAAGCAAGAGAATCAACTGCAGTAAAAAAGGCTGTCTCTGACATATATGAACCAAGAAGAATTATTGATGTTGTTTCAATTAGTCAACGAATTGATGTGATAAAAGATAAAGTTCACTATCGCCTTTCTGTTTTCAATGATTCACTTTCTGATATATCAAATGTGGTGTGTGTCGTAGTTAGCCATCCAAATGTCTTGAGGACAGAAAAATCTCTTATGCAACAATGTCCAATTTTATATTCTAATACTATGACTGATTTTGAGTTTATTTTTAGAAACACGCAAGATTATTTAGAGGGCGCAATATTTGCTACGATTTCTTTTATAGATAAACAGAATATAATTCACACGATATCAAACGAGCCATATTCTGTCCAATTTGCGTATAAATTTCTTAGAAAGCTGGAGAAGAAATCCTTAGATTTCTATGAAGAATATATAAGAAAAAGTGAGCATAGCCGTCCTATTGAAGTTCAAGTTCATGTAAGACACGTCGTCGGTGATGACGTTTTTTCGCGTATAAAAAGAATTTTAGACGAATTTAACATTCAAATAATTCATGAGGAATCAGAGACTATCTCAGATGTATTCTCGGGCATAATTAAGGGTTTATCTACGAGTATAATCCACCGAAAGATTTATGCGCTCCAATTCAACATTATAGGACCATTAATGCATCAAGATAATACCAGATACTTCGCACTTAAGTTTAGCATATCAGGGCCTGATGACAAAATTCGGTCGCTTATTAGTTTTGATATCAGAAATGCGATTATGAGATACTTTCAGTTTGCAGAAGACATTAAACCTTCGGAACCGAAACTGCTGAATTCAAATAGAGAATCGTCATATTCAGACGTACCCAGGCCAAATGACAGATCAGAATCGAAATCATGTAGCAATTGTGGAAGTTCGCTTCCAAGAAAAGCAAAATATTGTATTGAATGTGGCGAACTTCAATATCGATCGTTTAATGAATGACTGAATGCAAAACGATATGATCACGAATACGGGATAGTGCGTTCTAGCTATGAATTCCAAAAGAGCTGCAAAGAAAAGGCCTAGCGCCGACGAAACATTTCTTGAGATCTGTGATGTTGTACGAAAAAGAAGTACGTGTATCCGCCGCTCCGTTGGAGCAGTTCTAGTGAAAGATGGACAAGTCCTGGCTACAGGATATAATGGTGCTCCAAGAGGATCTCCACATTGTACAACGTGTTTACGAGAAGATTTAAAGGTTTCCTCAGGCGAAAGAGCGGAACTGTGTCGAGGAGTGCATGCAGAACAAAACGTTATTATTCAAGCAGCAAGACACGGGGTCAATATTAAGGACTCTACACTATATTGTACCAACATCCCTTGTTCGATCTGCTCCAAGATGATCATCAATGCTGGAATAAAGAAAATTGTTTATCGAGATCATTACGCTGATAAATTGTCGTTAAAACTGCTAAAAGAAGCGAATGTAGAAATCGTAAAACATGAATGACCTTTCTTGTAAGCAAATCACATCAATTTTTTGTAAACAGGACTAAATGCTATTTTGAAATTCTTCGATTTGGCACAGAGAACCTTCTGAAGCTATGAGGCACGTCTTTTGTTTGGAAGTTTTGTCGAATAGGCCAAAAAAATCGTGAAAGACCTGTAAATGCGTGAAAAAAGAAACTGGGAAGATTGATGAAAGGTAAGAAGTGATCCACTCTCATAACACTGGCCTTATTAGACATGATTTGATTTCGAATATCTTCGACAGTGTCTGCATATTCAAGCAGAAGACATCCACGACCAATTTCCATCAGAAAATGTGCATCACTTCCTGCAATAATAGGTAAGTTATAATACTTACAGAAGTCGTATGCTTTCATGTTCATGGAATTAAGATTACATCTTGCGTTATAAACTTCTAACACATCTATGTGTTCCTTAATCCAGTCTATCTGAATTTTTCTGATCCAATTACTCCGTGAAAAATCAAAAGGATGACTTAAACCAACGAGGCCATCCTGTTCTTTTATTTGATCAATTACTTCGAGGTACCTGTATCTTTTCAATCCAGGAGGGCGTATTTCGTCGGTTATGAAAAGACAAAGCAGTTCTCCATATTCGGTTTTAACTTCTTCTCCAGGTATAGCAAGTATTTCATGTTTCTCAAGAATTCTTTTTGCTTTAATACTGCCCCTGAACGTATTATGATCCGTAATGGCTATACCTTGAATACCTCGTCTATTTAGTATGCGAACAAGATAATTATTGATAGGAATAGTCGCATCATGGGAAAATTGCGTATGTACATGTAAATCAACTTTCATTTTAAAACGTCCCTAAACAAAGTTGCATCGTTTGGAAAAAAGCTTTAATTTCTGAAGTGATGTTCTTAGCGACCGTATACATGTTCAAATATCTTTCCACAGAAGTAGCTTATCAACTTATGATGAAATTTATAAAATGAGCTGCAGTTCCTCCTGATGAGTTTATAGAGAGCCCTATGACTAGTTTAGAAAAATGTAAGGGAGCTTAGATGCTAAACTTTAGCAATATCCCCTGGTAAATCGAAATCTTGATAATCACGTGGTCTTTTCTGTTGCCAGAAATGATTTTCGTGAGGTCCAAGTACTTGCGGACTCTGTACCCCGGTGACAATCAGCATAACTCGAATCATCCCTTGAATGGATGGGTCTTGACGTGCGCCCCAAATTACCATTGCATCGCTAGCTAATCTGTTTGCCACGATGTCTGCAGCGTTAGTTGCCTCTTCGAGCGTCATATCATCCCCTCCAGATACATGAATCAAGGCAGCGGTGGCACCAGTGATATCCAGTTCTAGCAGTGGGCAACGCAATGCTTCTGCAACAGCTTCTTCTACACGATTCTTTTCGCCTGATTCTCCGACTCCGACCATCGCAACGCCTCCATTGGTCATAATGGTTCGGACATCAGCATAATCAAGATTTATGAGGCTCGGCAGTGAAATAGTCTCCGTTATGCCCTTTACGAACCGAGCTAATACCTCGTCTGCGACACTAAAAGCGGCGTCAATAGGAAGTTGGGGTGCAATTTCAAGCAATTTGTCGTTGTCAATGACAACTATGGTATCAGCATGTCTTCGCAGATTACGTAATCCTTCTATTGCCTTTTCATTCCGTGCACGTTCTACTTCAAAAGGTGTAGTAACTATTCCAACTACGATTGCATCAGTTTCTTTGGCAATTTCTGCAATAGTTGGTGCGGCTCCAGTACCGGTACCTCCACCTAACCCAGCAGCAACAAATACCAAATCTGCATCTCTCAATACCTCTGTTAATTCCGTTCTAGATTCTTCTGCGGACGCAGCCCCAATTTCAGGGTATCCTCCGGCGCCTAAACCACGCGTGATATGCCGTCCTATGAGAATATACCGATCTGCTCTTACCTGACTTAAATGTTGTTGATCTGTATTAACTGCGATACATTCTGCACCTTCAATCTCTAGTTTCATTAAGCGATCTACAGTATTACATCCCCCGCCTCCACATCCCATTACTATAATCCTTGCACGACCAGGCTCTCTTAAACCATTGTGTAGTTCTTTGGTCTCAACTACGTGCTTCCTTGCATTCTCTATTAATAATCTCATTGGTTTTCTATCCCCAAGTCACTTCTATTTTTTAAAGTAACATTTTTGTCTTATTTCCTAAAACTTAGGGTGTGGAAAGCCTGGGAAACCTAAACTTTCAACTTAGGGTGTGGAAAGCCTGGGAAACCTAAACTTTCCCATAATTCCTTTTTGAGCAAATCGCGTATAGCAATGCGAATTACTTCACTCCTATTTGGATATTTCTGATCATCTACAAGTTTATCTAATCCAGAGATAAATCCTTCTGGGAGATGAACTGTAACGAGTTTAATTCTTATCTACCTCCTCACAGATCTTTTCACACCTTATTAACTTCCCAACAGCATGCAAACTTCAAGTAGCACCATTGGCACTATCGATTGGAGAATTTAGGACAGTGTCATGGAAATTTTATATTTATATTTCAAGACAAGTTATTAAGGGAAATTATGTCGTGATGTTTTTAGGTAAAATGAAAAATGTCGCCCTTATTATAAAAAAACTTCTTACTACGCCCATGTTACCCTAATATGTATTATTCGGTTGCCAACGAATGAATCATGAGAGATCATTACTGCAACCATCTGAAAAAGTACGTTAAAACACGAATAGAGGACGAAGAGAGCGTCAAAGAACAGGAGAACTGCAACAAAGAAGAACCCCCGTAATTAATTACAGAATGTTATCAAATAAATATAGATTTATAGTTTTAAATTCACAAATCGCAGGTTTAAGACAATGCGAGAAAAAAACAAAAGCACTCCCACTTTTTTTGTAAGACAACTATGTTTTGATATTTCCAAGTAGATAACCATGTTTTGCGCCAATTATATTCACTTTAACAAATTTACCCATTAGCGAACAGTGCTGTATATCAATAATAACAGGTTTATAGGTGTGAGTCCGTCCTTCTAATCCACCTTTTTTTCCTCTACTCACAATTAAAATAGTTTCTTCTCTTCCGATCCAATTATTGTTTTTCTCAAGTGCTATCTGACGACATAGTGTTGACATTTTTCGTGAGCGGTCCTTTACCGTTTGACTTGACAGAGGTGACAATTTTACTGCAGGTGTCTGCTCCCTTGGGCCGAATTTCGAAACGTTGACAATATCCGGTTGGATTAATTCAATCAACTTCAGCGATTCTTCAAATTGCTTGTCTGTCTCGCCAGGATATCCAACAATAATGTCCGTAGACAGTGAAATGTCCGCAAAAACTGATCTAAATTCTTTCACAATTTCAAAAAAGTGTTCAACGGTGTAATTTCGGTTCATACGACTTAGAACTAAGTTACTTCCTGATTGGATTGGTAAATGTATGAATTTATAGATTTTAGGATGCTTAAAAACCTCAATCAAGTCTTTTACTAGAGGATATGCTGTTTCAGGATTCATCATGCCGATTCTGACTCTAAAATCGCCATTAATTTGCGTAATTGATTGCAGAAGAGAGGGAAATGAGTTGTCTCGATCTAATCCATAGGCAGTAATATCTTGTGCAGTTAGCCAAATTTCTTTGCATCCTTGGTGAACACAATTTTTTATCTCATCAAGTATCGACTCTTCAGGATATGAAACTAGAGGACCCATGACTTGCTTCACAATGCAATATAAACAACTGGAAACACAACCATGGGCAGCCTGTACGATTCCAATCTTTTCATCGAATCTTTTACGAGGATACCCTAACTTTGGAGAAGTATTGTATCCGATTTCAACTCTTTGAATGCCACGTAGAATGTCATAAGCAATACTTTCAATTTCTGAAAGATGATGTATTCCAATCATACTTGCATTTGGTGCGACTTTTTTTATTTTAGTAGAATAAACTTCAGGCATACAACCTGCAACAATTATTTTTTTTGTGGGATATTCCTCTACGATTTTCTTAATTTGAAAAAGAATTTTAGCCTCTGTAGGGGGTTTCACTATACATGAATTTACGATTATCACGTCAGCATCGTCTATCCTCTCAGTTATTTGAAATGTACTTGAAAGAAGCCCTAGGATGATTTCAGATGATGCTTGATTTGCACTGCATCCGTATGATTCCATATAGATTTTCAAGTAGTTTGCCTCTTAGTTCTTATAGGAGACGAAAGTGTTTAAATAAGAATAGACGGAGAAATTCATAAACTTCCAAAAATTAAGTCCGTAATTACATTCCTCCACCACTTACTGGGGGAAGGATTGCTAGGATATCGTTTTCTTCAAGGTACACATCTTGATTTTTCACAGGTTCTCCATTAATCATTAGTATAATATGGCTAGCTATGTGATCTGCTTTAAACACGTATTCTCTAAACTTGGAACCATATTTATTGGCTAATAAATTCATAAGATCGATTAATTTTACTTTGTCATTCACATTTATCTCTGTCGTAGGTGTTTTTACGATCTCTCTTACACGCGCAAAAAATTTCACCTTTATAGGCATCTTATCACACTCATTGCATCAAAATGATCTTGAAAGATTTCTAAAGGGAAAGAATTTTAATTTTCCGCTATATACACATCACAATAAAGAAGATTATTCCTGCCTCTTATATTCGTGAATGTGGCTGTCAAGTCATATATGTGTAACAATTTAAATTCAGTGAATAGTTGCGAATTTACAAAGTGATTTTAATGACAGAATCCACTGAAGATGATTCAAAAATCAGCAATTTTTCTATGAAAATAGAGCACTTCTTGAGCGACAAGAGAGTAAAATTACTAGTTCCACTTGTTACAGTAGCACTCCTTGGAGTCATTATATATCAGCAGTTACTTATGTTGACTAAAATGCCAGAATTCATTCTTTGGTTTATAATTATAGATATTTTAGTGTTGGTAGGATTATCCTTACCTTTCCTTGAGAAACAACTCCAAAGAATTTTAAAAAGATAATGTATTTCTTTGTTTTTTAGTTATGCAGTTCTATCGCTAAAAATAGGAGTTTTCTTAAGACCCCTTGCTTATGCTGGGGGTAGTTCACACATATAATTTACTATATAGCAAATACATCTATTAGATTTGTGAATTTCTCAGATGCAACTCCATCAGAAGTCCATTTAATTCCATCACATATGATATTGTAAAGAACTTTGTGAGCGTCTCAAAAAAGGTATCATTGGGATATATGTCTTGTATAGTACTCCATATCGTGTTTTACGGATACTATGTATTACTGGGAGCTGTTGTTAAGGAAACATGAATTGCGTTAATCGCATCTTTCACACAATGAAATCTTA
>JAEOSO010000055.1 GCA_016840315.1 Candidatus Borrarchaeota archaeon
ACTACCCTACAAGTAGGCTGGCTTCCTGAATCATTCATTCCCCAGCGGGATATGTCAAACAGGCTCAACGGGCAGTCCCTGCCCTGATAGTGATTCTACATAATGGGTTGACCGGCGTAAAACCGTGATGGCAGAGTTATGATCTCTAGCTAAATCAAGTCCACAGTAAGGACAACTGTGGATTCGGGTTGCTAATGTTTTCGGCACAAGCTGCCCACACCTACTACACAGTTGTGTGGTGTTATAGGCACTCACATATTCTACGATAGTACCAGCTTCCTCCGCTTTGTACTCTGTAAAACACATGAGTTGCCCCCAGCCTGCATCACTAATCGACTTGGCTAAATGACGATTCTTCACCATATTGGTGATTGTAAGGTTCTCATACACAATCAGGTCATAGTTATCGACCAGTTTCCTACTGAGCTTATGATGAAAGTCCTTCCGTTGGTTACGTATCTTCCTGTGTACCCGTGCCACCTTTTTGTTCTGCGTGTGACGGTTATTTGAGCCCTTAACCTTCCTGTTTTTTTTTCGTTGTGCGTTCGCTAATTTCTTCTCCGAGTTTCTCAACCAACGGGGGTTAGCTATTGTCTCCCCATTATTTAACGCTAACAAACTCTTCAGCCCGACATCCACACCTATCACGGTCTTTAGCTCTCTCTGAGACTCAGGATCGGGAAGTTCTACTGTAAAGCAGGCATACCAGTGGTCTACATGGCGTTTAATGGTACAAGTCTTGATAACTCCTTCAGCAGGTATCGGGCGGTGTAGTTTAATGTTGATACTTCCAATTTTCGAGAGGCGGAGTTTCTTCTTTTGGTAATCGAGGGCGAACCCACTTTGCGGGTAAGTGAAGGAGTCATACCGGTATTTCCCTTTAAATCGTGGGTAACCTGCTTTTTCCCCCTTCTTAATACGTCTAAAAAAGTGCTTGAAGGTCTTATCCAGTCTTCTCAGCGCGTCTTGAAGTACCTGAGAATGAACTGCTTTTAAAAACGGGTTGTTCTTTTTTGCCGCTTTCAATTGGTTGGCTTGCTCATAATAGCTAAAAGATTTTTGGTGAGTTTGCCAGGCGTCTTTTCGCTCTGCCAGAGAGTTATTATACAAAATACGACAGGTAGTAAGCCATTGAGTTAACGTAGTTGCCTGTTGTTTGTTTGGATACAAGCGAAATTTGTAGGTCCGTTTCATCACACTTCTCCCTGGGTTCCCTGATATTCATTTCACTAGATGTACTAGACGCAAAGAGCTATTTAAAGATGGGGGACACTACGGTGAAAGTGAAAAAAGTAAAACAGGCAATTCAAGTTGGGGGGGTCTTCTTGCGGAGAAATTATAAAACAATAAGGCAAAAAGATTTGACACCAATAGATTTAAGTATCAAAAACTATAGTTCCCTGTGTAAATTCTATCTATTGCAAAGGTAACACACCAACTGGGTGTGTATAAATGGATTCTGTTGAGAAGCCACTGCAGGAAAACTACATTGATGTTTTTGAAACATCTATTCGACTTTTAATTGACCAAGGAAAAGCTGCATTAAATTCAGTACTTAATAACTCAGATAATTTTCTTGATATTTGTAAAACGCTGAAAGAAGGTATGGAAGAAGGAAAGAGCATTCATATTACAGGAATGGGACGATCCGGAAAAGCAGGAATGCTAACAGGCGAGTTGCTAAAAAACATTGGTTTTAAGGTTAGTTATATTGGTAAAACACTTGCCCGTCCAATTAGAGAGGGAGATATAGCGATCGCTTTTTCGGGAAGTGGATGGACACGCGAAACCTGTGCAGACGTTGATTTTGCTATAAGAAAAGGGGCCACGATATTAGGGGTTACTTCAGACTTAAGGTCGAAAATAGGAAGGATTTCAGATATTTGCATTAAACTTCCAGGTAAAAAGGACATTCCAGAGGGATCTAGGTACGTTACTAAGCAACTTGAGAAAATAATCGCAACACCACTTGCACCGCTGGGTACTGTATTCGAATTGAATGTGATTCTATTTGGAGCGGGTCTGTTAGGGGGGCTTACTTCTCCTTCAGACTTTTTAAACGGTTATGAAACGGTCACAAAAAAGATGTTACAAGAGCTCGATTGGACACTATCGGATCTAGTAAACTATCAAAATAATAGAGCGCAGCTTATCAATGTAATCAAACTTTTTGAAGATGCAATTATGCACAAATATCGAACTTATTGGATTGGTGCAGGATTAACGGATATTATTGCTGGAATGCATGCGATGAGATTTCAGCATCTGAAGACAGAAGTTGAACAAACTTATGAGTGGCGTTTTCGCGAAAAAAAAGACTTATTGATCGCAATAAGTGGAAGTGGAGAAACCCCACCTGTTTTACATTATGCTAGTGAAGCCAGAGAAATTGGCATGCAAGTACTCGGGATTACAGCCTATATGCCTTCTTCACTTAGTGATAAGTGTACACACGTCCTTGTCGTACATGGCAGAGATGATCGTGATTCTGCTCATAATAAGAGAATCAACAGTTCAGCAGATATCTTTATTCCTGCTTTTGAGTATTCTGCAGCCAATATTCTTGATGGGATTGCTGCACAATTAGCATTCAACCTTGGAGTGTCTGAACACGAAATGGAAAATGAACACGCATAAGAACAGTATTATTCTTTCCTTGGTCTTTTTTTTTCATTGTAAAAGACTAAGAGACTCAAATAATTGAACAAGCCTCGCAATCATCCCTTCTTTTTATCCTCATAACATCAAACGACATTTCACAACCATCTATTATCAGAAGCCTTTCAACTAGGGGCTTTCCGATTCCAACTATGAGTTTCAAGGCCTCCATAGCTTGAAGCGTTGCAAAGACGGCGGGAGTAGCGCCAAGTACGGGAAATATCTTTTGTTCAATTGGCGGTGAAGGGAATATACATTTTAAACACGGACCTTCGCCTGGCACTATAGTAGTCAGTTGTCCTTCCATTCCATAGATACCTGCATGGACAAAGGGAATTTGGTAATGGATACAAGCATCATTAATAAGATATCTTATGTGAAAATTATCCATTGCGTCTATCACAACATTTGCATCTTTCACTAAGTCAAATATATTTTCTTCTGTAATTTTAAGAACTAAACCTTCAACAGTAATGTCGGAATTCATCTGTAAGAGTTTTTCTTTTGCAGAAATAGCCTTATCTTTGCCAGGACCTTCGATATCTTTCTCCCAATGCAAAACTTGACGATTCAAATTAGAAAGCTCCGGCTTTTGCATGTCAATGACCACAAGATGACCTACCCCTGCTACGGCAAGATAAATAGATGCAGGACATCCTAGCCCACCAGTGCCCATTACTACAATTTTGGAATTCTTAAGTTTTTTTTGACCTTCAACGCCCCATCCTTGTATCATCATTTGGCGATCGTATCTCTCCAAATCGGATGACGTTAATTCCTTAGAGTTTTTCAATTTTTTTCCCTTCCAAGACAATGTCGGTGGGTATATTTCTTATTATTCAAAAAACTTTTGAAAGAATTATTTCTTTAGCCTGTTATCGTTCGATGTCGTTTAAAGGTTTTAACTTATTCGGCAGGAAGCCCCATCTAAAAGGGTGGGATAGTTCACGTCTCTAGAGGCTCACAAGAAAAGTGAAAGAAGGCGAAAAGCCACGCCACCTAGAATAATAGCTAACGCAATATCAGCAATAATAATTATTGCGGTTCGTTTCCCACCATATTCGCGTAACAATGCCCCTATAGTGGCTATACAGGGTATGTAAATCATTGAGACAAGAGCAAAAACAATCATTTGCACAGGTGTGAGAACTAGGGCAAAATTGGTTGTACCAGCTACATCTGCCAACAAAATTAATGTTAACTCCTTTCTAAGAATCCCGAACACTAATGGTATTGCACTAAAATCTGGAAGCCCTAACCAACTTACAAAAATAGGAGACATCACCATTCCTATTATTTCAAGAAATCCAGCTAAACGAAGTAATTCTATTACAAGACTTCCAGCCACCATCAGTGGGAACGCAATATAAACGAAATCCTTGGATCGGTTCCAGGTCTTAATTAACATCACTTTTAGTGAGGGGCGTTTGTAAGTTGGCATTTCCATGATAAGACCCATAGGTTCACCTGGGACTGTTTTGAATGCAATTCTTCCCAACACAAAAATCAAGATCAAATTGAATAGATATAGTCCCATTGCCCAGCCAAAACCTACAAATCGTGCAACTAATCCCAGAATGACTACAGTTCGAGCTGCACAAGGAATTAAGACTACTACAAATCCTGCAATCAGTCTTTCTCTGTCAGTTTCCATTATGCGACAACCTATGCATGCAGGAACACTGCAACCATAGCCTAGAATCAAGGGAATAAACGCTTTTCCATGGAGACCCATTTTATGCATGATATTATCCATTAGAAATGCCGCTCTGGGCAAATAACCAGTATCCTCAAGAAATGCAAGTATAATATAAAAAGGAATGATATATGGCAAAGCTATTGTAATCCCTGCGACTATACCCCCCAGTATACCGCGTGAAATTATAGAAATAATTGGTGGTGGTAATCCAGCATCTATAAGAAATGTTTCAAGATTTGGGAGTAATGCACCATAAAATATGCCTTCTAATACCACGATCAGAAAATCCCCTACTACAAAAACGATGGCGAACATAATAGCCATAATCGCGATCAAAATAGGATATCCGAATATTCTATGAGAAGTAAGAGTATCTAATTTTTCCTCAAATGTAAGTCGAGGTTCCTTAACGAATTCTTGTACTTTTTGGGCAATTCGATTTGCAATATTATATCTTTCGGCAGCAATAGCTACAGAGGAAATATGGCCGTGTATTTCTTCAATTTCTTTAACGTGTTTATTTGCTAATTCAAGCACAGTGTTTCCATTATCGAGTTTTTGCACTTTTTCAACAATAATGGGGTCTTTCTCTAATAACTTAATGCTCAGCCACCTAGGAGGATAAAGTTCAGCAAGATCTGGAAGATTTGACTGAATTTTCTCTTTTAGATTTTGAATACGCTTCTCAATTTCTACACCGTACTCCGGTGGTTTTAGAATAATTTTGGTTTTTCCCTGAGCAATAGATACCACTTCAGAGATTAATTCGCTTATTCCGATCCCAGAAATAGCTGTAGTTCCCACAACTGGGATATTTAATAAATTTGATAGTTTTTCAAGATCAATGCAGATACCCTTTTTCGAGCAGAAATCCATTTGATTACAGGCCATTATTACTGGGGCTTCAAGTTCGAGTAATTGTACTGTGAAATAAAGATTTCTCTCTAGATTAGAGGCATCAATGACATTAATTATGATATCAGGTCTATCTATGGCTATATAGTCACGAGACACAACTTCTTCAAGTGAATATGCAGAAAGAGAATAGATACCTGGCAAATCAAGGACATTAAAAGTATAACCTTCATAATAAAGGGTACCTTCGGCACGTTCTACGGTCTTACCAGGCCAGTTTCCGGTTACCTGGTTAAGCCCGGTCAGTTGGTTAAAAACTACACTCTTGCCGACATTCGCATTCCCAGCTAGAGCAATGCGTAGGCTTTTCTTGTTTTCCAAAGAATTCACCTAAGTCTTAAGAATCAATAGGCTTAACAAAAATCCTTTTAGCGATTCCAAACCCAATCGCAAGACATGAGTTTCGGATATATATCTCAATTGGACCTCGAAGTAGTGCCTTCTTATTGAGAATAATTTCTGCTCCTGGTGTCAGTCCCATGTCTGCGAGCCTTTGAACTTTTCCCCTACCACCAAACATAAATTGAACAATACCTTTTTCTCCCACACGGAGCTGTGTTAGTGGGATGATTTCTTCAATACGTCCTTCTATTCCTTCAAGGTTCTGATAGAAATTACTGATATTCGAATTATTTAGTCCATGTTTATGCCAGTCAAGGGAGTTTTTCCCTTTGTGTTTTGCTAGAAATCTGTGAATACCTCTTTTACGATGAATAAAGCGGTCATGAACATATTTTTCTCTATGTATTCGAAGTGCTTCTTTACCCTTTTCCGTAATTTTTAAAACATCTTGATCATTTGTAAACAATTCATTTGCTTGAGCAACTGACATTACCGTTTCAATGTCTGAAAGAGGAACACCCAATTCATCAGCCATCTCTTGGATAGAAAGCTTCTTTGCACCATTGATATTAATTAACTCAAGAAAACATGGAATTAGTTCCTCGAATTTTCGAATCGACATGAAAGTCACCGCATAGATAAAACGACGTAATTTTGAGGCACAATAATTTTGATTATATACGCTCTTTGTTATAAAATTTAGGATTGCCTAAACCTAGACTTTCTTTTTAAATCGCCCTTTTAAATCTTTATGTTTTCTTCGCAAGAAGACCCCCCACACATCAGAACAACTCAAACATGCCAAAGAATCAATTAAAATCGATGATTTGTCAAAAGTTTTATCAGGAAGCCTTCCTAGTCTAGCTAAGTTAATTAAAGAAAAGCAAATTGAACTTAAGGATAGAATTACCGCCTTTGACAAATTAATCACATAATTAAGCAAAGTAGAAAACTATAACTTGTTGATTGCATTCATTCCAGCACGATATCCGGTTGTAAGAGCCACCCCAAGACCAGATTTTTCGCTAATGTAGTCATAATTCGCAAGAATTGACCCTGCCGCAAAAAGATTTGTAATTTCATCTCCTTTTTCGATTATAGGTTTCATAGTCTCAGTTACTTGAATTCCCGCAAATGCAATACTATGTTTTCCAGATTCAAGGCGTCTTTCTGAGAAATTATTTCTATTAGGACTATGCACGGGTAAATTAAAAATGGGTTCATAGATTTTTTTTCCATCAAAATACAAACCTTCTGCGATGAAACTGCCTGAAGCTAAAACATATACATCTGCCTCAAATGTCTGTCTATAAATATCTGCTATTGTTTCCAATGTTTTACACTCATTATTTTCAATATGTGCACTTAAAACTTGAATTCCTCTGTGAATCTCAACGCCAACATCGCTGGCGGCATTTTCTAAAATTTGCTGAAGTCGCTGTCCAGGCACTGACGGCGGAAGAGATAGACATTCAAACACTGGAACGCCGAGTTCTTTTTCGAGTATTGTGTGATTTTGAACCCAGTTTTTGTATCCCAAGATTGCAGGAATAACTACGATCTCAACATCTATATCGATTATAGATTTTTTAAGTTGTTCGAGAAATCTTGAAAATGCATATTCTGTGTCTAGTGCTTCAGCAATTTCTATTGATGTGATTTCTTTATCTTTTCCTAAACTGGGAATCGCTATTTCTTTTGGAACGACTTCCTTGAGTGTATTCTGTCTAAAAAAAGAATTTACGGTGTGATGTAATGATTTGGCAAAAAATTTGGCATTAAATTCAGCATATCCTCTTATTCCAACAACCATAAGCTTTGTATCTGTGAATTCGAGAAGATTGCCATTCTTCATTGTCAAAGGAATTATACAACTTGGTCTATATGTGCCAAAATAATTGGATAGCACGACATTTCGAGTAGTATCGCCAACGTAAGCCATTTTCGTGATTTTAAGAAATTCTTGAATAGAATCTTTCAAGATTTCAAGTGCTTTTTTATCGTCTCCGTTGCCTAATATTGCATAAGGATGCCTTGGTGAAGTTCTGACAAAACTTCGAATTTCATCCTCTGGATTTGAGACTAATTTATTCTGGGTATATCCGAGGAGATCTATTGCGCCTGTGCTCATGTTTGTTGTTCCCAGACCCCTACTTAGAACTGCAACTTTCTTTCCAACTTCAGCAATTTTTCTTGCAGCAGTAAGTCCTGCCATGCCAGCGCCAATGACTATTGCATCGTAAGTAGTATCCATTATTTTCGACTCTCCAGTATTTTTTTGTATAATTGGTCGTAATTTCCTACGCAACTAAACACTGCTTGGTTTAATAGTTCCTGTCGAAGTTGATTCATCCAAAGAACAAATTTCGTGCCTTTCCACCGCTCTTCTATAAAGTCGATGATAGCCTTTTGTATATCTGATATTTCTTTATTTTTTGAGTATTCAAACAATTGATGTGCAAGTTTGAGCGTACATAAACCACCTTGGCAAATTCCAAATCCCGCTTGCGTTCTTTTACAAATATCTTCAAGAGTATAAGCCCACAATTTATCAATCGTGTATTTCACTTCTGCATTCGATACATATTCACATGAACATGCTGTTAATCGAGTAATAGGATTTTCTTCCATATAGTTGAAAATTGTCTTTGCTTCAGCTTCCCATCTCCCAATTGTGCGATCTGCGAGAAGCCAAGGTATTTTTAGTTTCTTGGCGATTTCACTAAAATCAAGATCATGTTCTTCTGCACCGGGAAGTTTAGTTTTATGTGTTACACAATCTGCGCGTAGACCAAGTTTTTGTGCAACTAGATCTGCGGTCTTTTCTGCCATAAGCCTATAAGTTGTTAATTTACCCCCCGTAATTGTGATTAATCCTGTAACACCATCTCTTATCTCGTGATCAAGTACTCTAAATGTTCTACTAATTTCCCTGCCTTCTTCACCGGGCTCAGCTCCGAATAACGGTCTGTTACCAGCATAAGCACGCACCATCCGAGCCTCCTCGACAAATGGCGAAAGAACAGCGCCTTCACGAATCATTTCATCTACTTCTTCTGCTGTGACTGGAAACTGATCAGGATGCTCCATAGAAACTGATGTTGTTCCAATAATAGCTGTACTGATATGAGGAACTATAATATCACCATTCGCAGGAAAACGAAGTCTGTTAACCACCCGTGTGAAAAGTCTTCGATCAATGACAACCATCACGCCTTTGGAGGGTGTTATAGGAATGTGAATATCTGCTAGTTTTGCAATTTCTCCAGCCCAAACACCTGTCGCGTTGATCACAACATCTGCGTATAAATCATAGATTTTTCCTTTCCTGTGATCTTTAACTCGAACGCCAGTAACGGTCTCATCATCTTTATGGAGCGCTATTACTTCCGAATATGTCTGAATAGACGCTCCTAGTTGAGATGCCTGAAGTGCTGTGCTTACAATAAGTCGAAATGGGTAAACACTTCCGTCATTAACATAAAAGGCAGAGTCAATATCTTCGTTAAGATATGGCTCCATTTGAAGTGCTTCTTTTGGCGATAATTCTTTTGCCTCGACGTTACATTCTCGACAACCCTGAAGAAACAGATCTCTAAATTCAGGATCATCAATTTTAGAAATGCCTACAAACAGGCCTCCTGTAAGATGGGCTGAATTTGAGGCTATTTCAAGAAGAATTTTGCTTTCCTCTGCACACTCTCTTGCAGATTCCTTATCTTTTACAACATATCTTCCTCCGCTATGGAGAAGACCATGTAATCGACCACTGGTTCCACTACTGAGATCATTTCTTTCAAGTAAAACAGTTTTTAATCCTCTTAAGGAAAGATCTCTGGCTACCTCTGCACCGGTTGCGCCTCCGCCTATAATTATAGCATCAAACCGATCCATAAATGACCTCCTTTAACAAGAAAGATAAAAAAAGAGTAGATAAGAATATGTTTGACTACGGCTCTATCCACGCAACTGCACGCTTTACAGCTTTCTTCCACACTTCGTACAGCTCTCGCCTTTTATCATCACTGATCTCTGGTTCAAATTGGCGATCTATGCCCCAATTTTTCTTAAGATCGTCTAAATTCTTCCAATAGCCAATAGCCAAGCCGGCAGCATACGCCGCGCCCAGTGCTGTTGTCTCATCTACAGTTGGCCTTATGCAAGGGACTCCTAGGATGTCTGATTGAAGCTGCATCAGGAAATTATTTTTTACGGCGCCACCGTCAACTTTTAGTGCTGAAAGTTGGATGCCAGAGTCTTTCACCATGGCCTCTAAGACGTCTTTGGTCTGGAAACAAATAGATTCTAACGTTGCACGTACTAAATGCTCCCTTGTCGTTCCTCTTGTCAGTCCTACTATTGTTCCACGAGCATACATGTCCCAGTATGGAGCACCGAGCCCTACAAAGGCAGGCACAAAATATACGCCTCCTGTATCAGGCACAGATGATGCCGATTCTTCAGTTTCTGCTGCATTTTGAATAATCCTTAGGCCATCTCTTAACCACTGAATAGCAGCACCTGTGATAAAAATTGATCCTTCAAGTGCGTAATGAGCAGGCTCACCTGATAAACCGTATGCTACAGTGGTAAGCAAGCCACTTTTGCTAGGAACTGCTTTTGTACCTGTGTTCAGTAACATAAAGCACCCTGTTCCGTATGTATTCTTTGCTTCTCCAGGCGAAAAACAGGTTTGCCCAAATAAAGCTGCTTGTTGATCTCCTAAATCGCCACAAACCGGTACTTCTTGATTAAAGAAGGTATCTTGCGTAGTATGGCCATAAAGATTTGTGTCAGAACTTGGTCTTGGCTCTGGTAGCATTGCGCGTGGAACACCTAATTCCTCCAGGATCTCATCGTCCCAATCAAGTTTGTGTATATTGAAAATCATCGTCCTAGATGCATTGGAATAGTCGGTAACATGTGAGCGTGTCAAGTTCCAAATAACCCACGTGTCAATATTACCAAATAGTACTTCACCAGTTTCTGCTCTTTCTCGTACACCAGGATCATTGTCAAGGATCCATTTGATCTTAGGTCCACTAAAGTATGCGTCGATTACTAGTCCTGTTTTTTCTCTAACCATTTCTGAAAGTCCTTTTTGTTTCATATCATCGCAAATTGGAGCTGTGCGACGGCATTGCCACACAATTGCATTATAGACGGGCATACCTGTTTTTTTGGACCAGAGAACGGTCGTTTCTCTCTGATTTGTTACACCAATAGCTTGAATCAGCTTTGGGTCAATATTTTTAGCTTCCAATGCTTTTCTCATTACCTTTTGAGTCTTCGACCAGATTTCTAGGGGATCATGTTCGACCCATCCTGGTTTTGGAAAGATCTGTTCGTGCTCCTCGTAGGCAGAAGTTATTACTTTCCCTGAGTGGTCAAAAACCATGAATCGTGTGCCTGTAGTTCCTTGATCAATTGCGGCTACATATTTTTCTTCACTCAAAGTAAACCCCTCACTTTCTATCGTTTGTAAACAAATGTTGCAAAATGTGAAGATTGTTATTCAGCTTAAGATATTTAAGCAAGTTAGTCAAGAATTAATGTAGACATGTACAAGATCTTTGAATTTAACCCATATTGCAATTAATTCAATAAGGTAATCTGTAGTTGTTAAAAGATTTAAAAATTTGTTCAGCTCTTCATTTTAAATCATAAAAAGTGCAGGTGGTAAATAATGTTACAAGATACTCAACTTGAGTGGTTTG
>JAEOSO010000005.1 GCA_016840315.1 Candidatus Borrarchaeota archaeon
AGTGGTTGCAACTGTTTTCAATGATCCAATCGCGGGAGACATACGATGGCAAATTATGAGAATCGCATTAATTAGATCATTTGAAATTGCGGGTATTGTGACAGTTATTAATGTTATAATCGGATTGCCAATGGCTATCCTTATTGCCCGATATGATTTTAAAGGAAAAGAAATTTTGGATACATTAGTGGATCTGCCTATGGCGGTTCCAACGGCAGCCCTTGGCTTTAGTATATTCTTATTCTGGGGTAGCCGTAGTGGAATTTCGGTGCTTTTTGGCTTGGAATCAGGTCTTGTATCCCGTGGTCCGCTTTTAATTATTTTAGTTCATACAGCGTTTACCTACCCTTACATCGTAAGATCTCTAAAAGCAGTTATATTAGGAATTGATACAACCTATGAGGATGCTGCAAAAACCTTAGGTGCGTCGGGATTCACTACATGGCGGACGATAAGTATGCCCTTAATGAAGGAAGGTCTCATTGCGGGCGCAATACTCTCATTTACCAGAAGTTTGGGTGAAACTGGCGCCACATTGATTGTGGCAGGCGTATATGACACAGCACCAATACTCATAGTATCCTGGAGAAAAATGCTATTAATTCCTGCCACTGCATTTCTATCGATGATACTTGTAACTATAGCTGTAGTAATGCTAGTTTTAGTTAGATTTATGGCACGAAAGGTTGGATTTCCGATTGAAAAAGTATGGCCACGTCCAGAACAGTTTTTAAGTGGCATTTGGCAACGAAGATTTCGAAACTCGGTGACCATAGCTATATTTCTAGTTATCATTCTTCTTCCGAGCCTCTTCACCTTTCAATATGTGGCATTATGGTGGAACGGTTCCCCTGCAACTGGGCGGTTTGAATCAGGCGTATTTTATCAAGTGTTTAGAGCGCCTGATTTGAAATGGGCATGGTTGCTCATTAGTTTGGTGACTTCTCTGCAGATTGCAACATTAGCAACGTTAATAAATTTAGGGTTTGGGTTACCTATGGCATTTATTTTGGTTAGACGCAAATGGGGCAAAATTAATGGTATACTTGATGCTATTATTGACATTCCTCTTGCAGTTCCTTCTTCTGCAATTGGCTTTTCAGCTTTCCTATTCTGGAGAGGCATTATTAATCCAGGTTTTTGGCTTATTCTGATGGTTCATATTATCTTTACATATCCTTATTTTATCCGTCCTGTTATCGCAGTCATAGAAGGGATCGATCCAGGCTACGAAGAAGTCGCAAGAACACTCGGCGCATCTGATTTGACAACTTTTCGAACAGTCTCGCTTCGTTTGACTGGACGCGGCATTCTTGCAGGTGCAATAATGGTGTTCACACGATCGCTCGGAGAAACCGGCGCTACAATCGTTGTAATGGGTTTATCACGAACAGTTCCTGTATATATTGTGGATTTAGTAGAATCATTGGCTCTTCCTGCAGCAGCCTTTGCGTCCATTATTTTAATTTGTATCTCTTTGGCGCTTTTATTGATATTGCGCTATATTAGCAGGTCAGCAGAAGAATGGAAATGAAAATAGAAACTTATGGAAAGGCGAAAAAATGCCTGAAGTAAAATTAAGCACCATCTCGAAACATTATGATGAGGTCATCGCTGTCGATTCAGTAAATTTGACAGTTCATAATGGTGAATATGTTGCCTTACTAGGTCCAAGCGGTTGCGGCAAAACAACGACTTTACGAATCATTGCTGGTCTAACATTGCCTACTGAAGGTGATGTCTTTATAGACGGAAAACACGTGACATATGCTCCACCTGGCAATCGTGATATTGGTTTCGTCTTTCAACATTTTGAGATTTTTCCATTTTGGGACGTCTGGGATAATGTAGGATATGGTCCTAAATTGAGAGGATTGGATGAAATAGAAATTGAGAAACGTGTTTGGGAGGCTTTAAAAACTACTAAACTTACAGATAAGGCAGATAATTTACCTGATGAACTAAACACGCCTGAACTACAACGTGTTGGAGTCGCTAGAGCTTTGGCTACTGGCGCCAGACTTATGCTATTTGATGAAGCACTAGGGGCTCTAGATCCCAAAGTCAAAGCTATTTTTCAGCACGAACTGCGCAAGATTGTAAAAAAGAATAAATTAACTGCAATTCACGTAACACACGATCAGCAAGAAGCTATGGCAATTGCAGACAGAATAATTGTTATGAGAAAAGGTAGAATCCTTCAGATAGGAAAGCCTACAGAACTTTATTACAAACCGAACGACATTTTCATAGCGAATTTTCTTGGCGAGTCAAATTTTATTGAAGGCGTTGTTTCAAAAGTTACTGAGACGGGATCTGAAATACGATTACGTGATGGATCCATACTTAGAACAGATGAAAAGGCAATAAAAGGGGGCAGGCGTGTTATTATAAGCATTCGTCATGAATTATTGAAACTGCAGCCCTTTGAAAGATTTAGTGCCCTCAATTTCATCCCTGGAAAGGTAATTGGGTACAGATTTTTGGGAGACCGGCACTCATATGAAGTAAAACTGGACGCAGGTGAGATAGTTGGGGTAAAGGAATTTGCTCGCGCTCCACCACCCTTTAAATTGGAAGATCCAGTAACAGTTCGAATGGACACCTCATTGGCTGTTTTATTCTCATATCCAAGCAACGGTCTGGCCCCGCATCTATCTTTAGAATAGTTAAATGTAGAGGTAGAACTACGCATGTCGCCTAAAGTTGAACTAAGGCATGTTACAAAGAGATATGAAAGCCTTGTTGCATTAAACGATCTTATTTTGACAATAAACGACGGCGAGTACCTTACATTATTAGGACCCACGGGTAGTGGCAAAACTACAACACTTCTCTTAATTGCCGGGTTAATCCAGCCAGATAAGGGAGGCGAGATCTATATTGACGATGTACCTGTAGCTGATATATCTACAGAAAATCGTAACATAGGTTTTGTTTTTGCGCGATATGCATTATTTCCTCATCTAGATGTCATCGATAATTTGATATACTCTCCCAGAGTTAAAGGAGAGAATTTAGATGAGTCAAAAAAAAGCGCCCGAGAAATGTTAGAACTTATGGTACTTAGTGGAAGGGGAGATGCCATTCCAAAAGAATTAAGCGGTGGAATGAAGCAAAGAGTGGCACTAGCGCGTACATTGATGAGTGGAGCAAAATTACTTCTTTTAGATGAACCGCTTGGTGCTCTAGATGCACGAATTAGAATGGCATTACGTAAAGAACTCAGAAAAATTGTAAAAGACCTAAAGATAACCGCAATACATGCGACTAATGACATTACTGAAGCATTTTTAATATCAGACAGAGTCGCTATCTTGCGAGAGGGAACTTTAATACAAATTGGCACGCCTGCTGAAGTTTATGAGAAACCAAGAAATATTTTTGTCGCGAATTTCCTCAGTGACACTAATTTTTTTGGAGGAATTGTAAAAAGCGTCGACATACAGAAAAAAAGTGCATTGCTAGAACTCGAAGGTGATCTAAGAGCAAAAACCAATAAAACATCCAAACCAGAAAATTTCCAGATTGTTCTTGGCGTTCGAGCCGAAGATATTCAAATTAATCCAAGAATTAGTATTGATGAGCCAAATCATTTCAACGGAGAAGTAGAAAGTTCAAAATTCATTAGCGGCACGAATAGATATGAAGTAATATTAGAAAATAAAGACTTGGTAATAATCAGAGAGAAAGCTTCGAAAGAATGGTTTGAAGAAGGTGACAGTGTAACAATTTCTTTTCACCCAAGAGAGACATTACTTTTTGACTATCCAGAAGAAGGTTTAGAAAAAGCGTTAGAGTTTGAATAAGTACCGTATTAAAAAAAGTTTCACCTTAAAGCAGATGGGGGGTCTTCTTGCGGAGAAATGATAAAAGTAGTTATCTCACTTCTTCTCGCAAAGCCATCAATTTGACAATGTCAGCTGTATCTTCACACGCATCTGCAGTGTTTTCAATACGTTCAATAAATTCGAGAACCACTATCGCTTCAAACGGGTTCGTTGTGAGGTTAGACTGTATTAAGAAGCTTTTAACTTCTGAAAACAAGAGATCGACCTCGTGTTCAATATCCCCAATCTTGTCTGTAAGTCGCAGAATTTCTGATGCATCGATTCCAAGTTTTTCAATGCACTCCTTCACCATGTCACTACATTGTAATGAATGCGACATCATCTTTAATATCAAGTCTTTGAGCTCATCAGGAAATTCTCTTACATTAAGTAAAGCCATTCTTCTTACCGATGCATTAGCATTGTTTGCTACATCGTCCATTCTTTTGACTATATGCATTAGATCTTCTCTCTCATTTGGCTGGGTGAGTTCTCCACCAGTTGTTAAAATTGAGAAAATTTCTCTTCGTAAAATATCCGCCTCATGTTCGATTTGCTCAGTTCTTTTTTGAGTTCTTCTGGGAGTTTTTCCTTCAAACGCCTTAATAATAAAGGCTTGTGTTTCGTGAACAACCTGATTCACTTTTAGGGCATGTTCCCTAGTTTTTCGAATTACTTCGGATTCACGTCTCGATTTAAACCATTCAAGAAGCCCACTCATAAATTCACACGTCCATCTCTCATCAAAAAAAATCAACTTTAAGAAATTTATAGTTAAGTTTTAGAAACTTATAGTTTTTGGTTTTTGAGTTTCCCTACAGAAATTTTATTTGGACTTTAGACCCAGTTTTCCATAACATCTATAACATAGTGATAATCTCAATGTGATGGCTTATGAAAATTAATCTCAGTAAATTTCTAGCCGAACTGAAAGATTTTTCGGCGATAAAAGCGAAAAGAGCTACTGAACCGATCCTTAAGGAACTTGAAATTAAAGGATACAAATCACCTCACGTTATTCTATTCAAAGGCGAAGATTGTGCAAGCGTGGAATTTGATACTAAATCGGCTTATGAACTCGTATTCCATGCAGACAGCATAACTGAAAAGTTCATTGAAGTAAACCCCTATATGGCAGGTTATTCTCTTGTTATGGTAAATGTGAATGACATTTACTCGACCGCAGCTAAGCCTCTAGCTATGGTTCTTACAATAGCATATCCAAATGAACAAATTGGAGATGCTCTGGTTCAGGGCATCATTGAGGGATCCAAAAAATTCGAAACGCCAATAGTAGGCGGTCATACACACTCGAATGACACCAGAAACATAGCCAGTGCAGGAATAATAGGCAAAGTCAAAAGAGAACATAGGATCTCAAGTAGCGGAGCCCGAGCAGGTGATATTTTGCTCACAGCAATTGACACAAAAGGGCATGTAGGGCAAAAATATACTTTCGGGTGGGATTGTACTTCAATGAAAACATCAGAAGAGGTACTTCGGCATAGGCAGGCTATTTGTGAAATTGGGAAGGCAGGATTTGCGACCGCATGCAAAGATATAAGTAATGCCGGACTTCTTGGGACGCTCGGCATGCTTTTTGAGGCTAGTCAAGTTGGTGCTGTTATTGACCTTAAAAAAATTGAGGAGAGCAAACCAGAACCAGTACCACTTGACCATTGGGTCAGAATATTCATTTCTACAGGATTTATCCTTACTATAAAACCGCAGCATGTTTCAGCGGCGGTAGAGCTCCTTAAATCTTACGAATTAACAACTGCCGTGATTGGAAAAATAGATGAAACGAAAATATATAGTATAATCTACGATTCTGAAACTGCTATATTTTTCGATTTCAATAAGGAAAGCATCCTAGGTTAAAACAAGATAAATAAGAAGAGATTTTAATCCTCTAAGTCTTCTAATTTGTCTAGTTCAGCTTCAATCCTATCTAATTCTTCATCTGTTATGTCTTCGGTTTCTTCTTCCTTTTCTTCCTTTTTCTCTCTTTCAAGATGCTTTTGTGCGTTTTTAATCCAAGTTCTCACCGTTTTAGTAGAGACATCTGCTGTTTCTGGCATCATATCCACTTCAAGGGCTGCTAATTCTTCAATCGATGTAGCACCTAACTCTACAATTTTTTGAGCGGTTTTTTTACCTATTCCACGAACCTGCATAAGTTCTTTATAAATCTCTTCTTTTTTAGACTCTTCTAGTTCTTCTCCAGGTGCTTCCTCTACTACTATCTCTTCTTCCGCTCCAATTTCCTCTAATTCAGCTTCTAACTCCTCTAGTTCTGCTTCCTCAAGTTTATCCATTTCCGCTTCCATTTCCTCTAAATCTTCTTCCTCTATCTCTTCTAATTCTGCTTCGATCTCTTCTAGTTCCTCTTCCTCTACCTCTTCACCAAGGTGTTTTTTCGCATTTCGAACCCATCTCTTTAGCGTCGTGATAGGTAAATCCATTTCTAACTTATCTACTTCAAAGGCTGCCAACTCTTCAACAGATGTAATGCCCATATCAACTAATATCTCTGCACTTGATAAGCCAATTCCTCGTACCTGCATTAACTCTTTATATTTTTCTTCGACGATCTCTTTCTCTAATTCTGCCTTGACTTTACGTGCTCTTTCTTCCTCAAGTAATTGCTTCAGGAAGTTTACATTGAAATCATGCACAGATTTACGCCTTGTATCCACCAGGATGCCAAACTTTTGAGCTTCGAAGACGGTACCGCCGGCTTCCTGTAATTCTAAACGGCTGAAACCTCGTCCTTTCCTTAATAATTTGCCTCTTACTGGTTTTCCAACTCCTGGTTCCACTTTGAATACATTTGCGCCTTCTTGTTCGTTGCTCATTGTCCTCACCAAACTTTTCGATGTTTGATTTAATAAATTTGAAAGATTTGAAAGACTAACTAGAGAAGACCTACTTTTTTAATTTGTTTTTAAATATTATGACGCTTTTCTAATCTCTTAAAAATAAATGGAATGCAAGGCAATCCTTAGTCTAGCGATTCCACAAGAAGTGCACCTGCAAGGGTTAATTCCGCATTAATCCCTTTTTCATTCACGTCTCCACCTTTAAGCAACCCAACATCTCGTAAAGCGCGAAGGTTCCATTTTACTGTCGAATGTGCTAGGTTTAGCTCTGTAGATAAGTACTCTGCTAAAGATGTTAGGGTCATCTTTCTAGAAGACAGCAATGTCTTTGACTTTTTAAGAAGTAACTTTTGTTTCGTAGACAATCGAAATTGTGCTAATCGGACAAAAGATCGCATTACAATAGAGAACATTGCTTTGTAATCAATGTTGTTTAACAAACTTAAATCAATGTTATCTAATTCAAAAAACAATTCATTTGTGGATTTCGTGATTCCTCCAGTCAACTCTTTCTGACTGTTTCACCTCATTCACGTCCCCTGAACTTTTTTATTGTCACCAGCTTTGATGATTCGCACTTTTTAAGTGTTTTGCTTATTACTGAACGGCTTCTAACATATTCAAAGTTTAAAACGTATTACTCTATTTTAGAAAGTAGTCAAAGAACTTTCGGAGAGTTCGAAGTGAAATTTATGGCTAGATATGACACTCAAGTACTATCATCATTACTTAAGTATAAAAATGAATTAATTAGCATAGAATTGCTAGCCGGCTTAACAGGAATTGATGATCTGGACCGTCTTAAAAGTATAATAGATGCTCTTGTTACAGACGAAATTATAAATAGAGAAAATCATCATCAGGTCACTTTAACACCTAAATCTAGACTTAAACTTGCCTTTTTGTTAATTAAAGCGGGCATTGATGTTGAACATGTTGCAAAACATCTCGATTGGAAAGAGTTCGAAGGTTTTACTAAAGATATCCTTCTTCTTCACGATTTCAATGTACATTCAAGAGTTCGATTCAAGAGTTCAAAGAAAAAACGTTACGAACTCGATTTACTAGCTATACGTAATTCAATTATCTTATGTATCGATTGTAAGCATTGGAGTGCTAGAACTGGCAAAAAACATGCATTAAAAAATGCTGTTGAAAAGCAGGTAGAAAGAACTATAGCTTTTTCAAACTTAGAAGACTTTTCAAAGTTTGATATTGAAAAAAGGGATGATCTACAACTAATGCCACTTCTTGTCAGTTGGCTAGTAGAAGATATAAAAACTTATCAAAACGTTCCAATTGTCCCTATATTTCAATTAAGTAATTTTCTCAATCAAATCGATGCTTACATAGATGAATTAAAGATAATATCTATTAAAAAACGATATAAGATCATTTAATTGAAGAAACGTGAGCATTATGCCTTGTGAGTACAATAAATGGGGTAAATAGATATGGCTAAGGATGGAAGTGAATCACTTGATGCAGTAGTGATTCCTACACTCTTTTTGGGAGAACTCAAATATTCTCCTGATGAAATTGCCTGCATGGTTTATTTTGAAAGCAATAATAGAATTTCTGAAGATTTAAGAAATGACAAAATACCAGCAGGGGAAATACATATTGGTATTCCAATTCATATTAACCTTAAAACTATTAAATTAGTTGTCGAGCGATTTTTCATACGTGCATTTGAAACTGGTGCTAAGGTTTACGATCAAGTAAAATTAATACCGAATGAAAGTATTACAGAAATTTGGAGAATTATCGGCACAACATACTGGAATACTTCTGGTGCACTAAAAGGAAAGATAAAAGAGGCATATAGAAACGCAGCAGAAATAACAAAAGAGATCGCAAAAAAGGATAAAAATAATATGTCACTACTTGAGGAATTAGAAACTTTTCTAGCTCTTTGTGTTTCTGTATCAAATAATTTGCCTCCTCTAAGTCCAAACGTCATCAAACAAATTCTGCCAATTTGAGAAATAAAAAAAGTGGTAAGGGGATCTTATGGTGGTAGATGAAAATTTCATTCATAGAATGACTTTACGTTTTGTAGGAGCTATTAACAAAGTAAGAGAAGACAAAATTCGCGAATTAGGAGACTTTTTCCAAATATTGAAAACGCATTATTCCCAGAAACCACAGAGCCATAAGGAAATAAGTTTAATCGAAGTGTTCGAAAAAATTGAGGTTAAGGTCACAGATAAACTAACGCAAATTATTAATTCGATTACTGTAAAAGCAATTGGTCATCTTGGACAGTTAAGAGAAGAGATTATTCAAAAAGGAATGATCTTAGATCAAATTACGGAAGTACCTACAAAAGCAGAGACACAACTTTCAACTCAACCTGAGATAATTGATGTAAAAAATATAGAAACCGCACGTAAGATCAAGGAAGAAATTGTACGGAGAAATCGGATCCTTAAAGAACTGCTAGAAGCTGTGCCGCAGTTCAAAATTCTTGAGATCATAGAAAAAACCAAAGCCGACAACTATACGACCCTTAGTAAAGCTACAGGATATTCTAATACAGCCATCCGAAACTACATAAGCGAACTTGAAGAGGGTGGGTTCATTATTGTTGATAGATCCAGAAAGCCCTTCATGCTTAAAATTGCAAAAACTCCGTGGTAATTATAAGTTCTGCTATTACAGATTTCATGGAATAATAATGAATAAAAAAGAGAAAAAGAATAAGTTTATTCTTGTTTTGTACGACGCACTAGAACAATAGCTATGACTGCCAAAACCGCAACTATTACAATTATCTCTATGAACAGAATGTTGCTCAAGATACCGGGGAGTCCCTGAAAGATAGAAGTAACATCTCCTAATCCTCCAAATCCTCCTTGTCCTTGATCTGTAGGTGAGCTTAGAGATTCTGGTACTCCAAGCGACATTTGGTGAACGCGAGACTTACCTATGTTCGAATAACTGGACATTATGGCAATTTGAGTCCCAGTTGCCCTATAGGTATGATGTTCATCCGTATCTTGGTTATCCTTATCAGCTAGCCGTATATAACCCATCTGTGCGCCAGTCGAATTAGAAACCGATACAAGGTGCAAATTAGCAACGGGGAAATCCTTATAGTCGTTCATAGTTTGTACCGACTGTCCATCTATAGTAGCAGCATCTCCTGACTGCATTTCGAGTGATGTGTTTAACGCAAGAACGTTAAATTCTTTACTAGCGTAGTCCCATTCATCCACAATTACTTCAATTGCCATTTCTACGCCATCTTGAGGCGCATAAACAGCTGCTCCGCTTTCGGAGGAAAAGATTTTGAAGACGAAGCGCACATCAGCAAAACCCACGTCGTCACCGGTTGTATCTAATATATCACCTCGTACCCTGAAAGTCAACGTTATTTTATCTGAACCAATCGATTTAGTTACATCATAGCCCTTACCAAAAAGTTGATTTGGATCGTCTATGGCGAAGTTCCGGTAAATAGTGTCTCCATTATCATATCCTGCGGGATCGGGATTTTTATCGAAGTACTCTGTGATTCCTTTTATGGATAAAGAGAGTTTATGCTTGCCTGTTTCGTTACTGTACCACTCGACGAATGGGCGTTTCTTAACAAATTTTATTTGAATGTAGTCATTTTCAATGATGAACGAATCCGTTTCTGTGAAAGTAAGTTCCTTAGATTTTTCATCTTGTGCAACAACTGGGGATGGCATTAGTACCAGGGAAACCATTAAAAACACTAGAATTGCCGATATGAAAAAGGTAAGCAATTTGTTAGATGACCACCTCATAGTAATCCTCCAAAAAAATATAGAGTTGCATCTCGATTTATTCGATATTATAACCTTGGACAAATTACTATATATCATTTTTTTTAAGTTGACAAAAATTCTTTTGCAAACGTCATGGTTTGTTAAAGAAACATTTTAAAAAATCAAACACAAAAAATTTCTGATCAATAGTTTCATGCAATTTAAAGACTTCATAAAAGTTCAGTGACCTGTTGAGCCGTTCGTTTCATGTCAAGGAAAATTAGACCTAACAAAGCTCCTTCAGGTGCTAATGCGACTAAAACTGCACTAGGACCTGCAGACATAATAACCATATAACCTTGATTGCCCTTCACAAATAATTGTTCCAAATTACCCCGGGTTAACTCGTCAACAGCCCGTTCTCCGAGTGAAAGCATGGCGGCGGTCATAGCTCCAACGATCTCTTCATTAACGTCAGAGGGCATGGCAGAAGTTATAGGCAAACCCTCACGACTGATAACCGCGCTGGCGGTCAATCCTGAAGAAAGTTCCATCTTCTTGAGAAGTTTTGTGATTTGCTCTATTTTTGTCGTCGGAGTTTCTTCCATTTTTATCATCCTAATGTGCTATAGGTCTACAAAGGGCTATTATTCTTAGACACTAATCTATCTTAAATAAATATTGTCTGTCCTTAATTATGAATTGTTCGCCCTTAGGATAAGCAAAAAGGTATACGAGACGCGATTTTTCTCGTGAGTTATGAAAAAAAGCATATTTAAAGGCAGCGGGACAGAATTATTATGATATACTCCATTGAAAAAAATCGACTTCAGTAACAAGTAATGACAAATATTTGGGTGTCCTAATGTCCACTAGAAATGAATCGTCAAAATACACAGCAAAGGATGTTAAAATAAGATATGCAACAAAAGAAGACGTTGTAATTCTCAAAAAGATGTTCAACAAGGTTGTTCAAGAAAAGCGATTTTTGCCTACCCTGCAAGAAATAGATATAGAAGAAGTTGAGAATGGATGGCTTGACTTTAGATTTCAAAATTCTATTGTAGTAGCAGAAATTAAAGGTGAAGTAGTAGGACAGGTTCAATTGGAGCGGTTAGAAGATGCTGCTGCTCAGCATGTATGCGAAATTGGAATAATAATAGACCCTGATTATCGAGGGAAAGGTGTAGGGAGCGCATTGTTGGAGAAGGCAATACAAACAGCAAAACACCTGGGATTCGAGAAAATCACCCTTAGCGTATTTTCCACTAATAATAAGGCAATTAAGTTATACACAAAGTTGGGATTTATTGAAGTTGGCAGAAGAGAGAAACAGTTTAAGATAATGAATAAATATATTGATGAAATACTAATGGAACGTTTTCTAACGTAGAAAACGCATGAAATACATTAAAAAGATTTTATTTAGTGAGAAAACTATTTTGATAATTTAAGGGGTTTATCTTCGAGCCATAATATTTTTAAGTTTTCTATTTTTAATAAGGAGTCGGAAAGAACGTATTGACAGCCTTAGCAATCACATAATTGTTTCTAGAAAGTAGAATAAGTAAAAATATGATAAGAGATCTAAAGTAATAGGTGAGCTTATGGATGATTCAGAACTTGAAAAAATCAGAGAAAGAAAAAGGGCTCATTTACAAAAAGCACTTGAGGCTAAGAAGAAAGAAGAGGAAGCGAAGAAAGACGAAGAAATAAAAGCGAAAACTCTTGAAGAGCGTAAGAAACAATTGATTCAACAACTTCTAATGCCAGATGCCTTAGTTTATTTAAACAATATTAGAAAAAATAACGAACCTTTGGCAAATAAAATTGTAGATACGATCATGTTGATGTATGTAAATCACTTAATTGATGAAAAACTAACTCTTGTAGATGTTAAAGCTGTGGAGCGGCGGTATACAGGGCAGGAATCGTCTATAATGGTAAAAAGACGTGGAAAAGATCCTAAAACGCTTTCTGACGAAATTACTGGCGAACAATAGCGTGTCATTTCATCTATCGGGTTTTTCTGGATTTAAAAAGGGTAACAATTCATCTACAATTTGTTCTGTTTTCTCCATCACGTTAATGTTCTCATATGGCTCCTTTTCGCAATTATCATCATAGGGCGTTAAATCTAGATTTAACTTGGCTAATTCATTTATCACCACTGCCCAGCAAAGAGATGCTGCCAACGGGTCGTAACCACCTCCACCAAGAACAATTAATTTTGTCTTAGGCCACGTGTCGTCCAAGAGTTCTCGAAGTGTTCGTGCTACTGTTTGATACGCAGTCTTTGTTAACAATAAATGACTTTGCCAATCTCTACAATGTCCATCTACACCAGATTGAAATATTATGAAATCAGGCTCGTAAGAAGTAACTATAGGCAAAAAAGTAGAGTTAAATGCATACTGAAATGCATCGTCATCAGCCCAAATTGGGATCGGAACATTTAGATGATAACCGTACCCTTCACCTTCTCCGAAAAGTTGTTCATCAGAATAAGGATATAAAGATTCACCGCTTTCGTGAAATGAAAGTGTAAAGAATCTGGGGGTATCTTTAAAGAAAAGGTATGTTCCGTCGCCAAAATGAGCATCGATTTCCACATACAATATCCGTTGAAATCCTCTATTTAATAAAATCGTCCCTAATATATTCACATCGTTGAAGATGCAATATCCTCTAGCTTGATTTGGCATCGCATGATGAAAACCACCCGAGAGATTCATTGCGCATTTTACATGTCCACGCAATACTGAATGCAAAGCTGTTATTGATCCGCCTGTAGTTAACCTCGCAACCTCAAATATACCTTTATAAGCAGGTGTGTCCGCATCAAATTCACCTTTTCCGTGTTCACTAAGCCTTTGAACTAGCTGTAAGTGATCTTCTGTATGTGCAAGTAAGATCTCATAATTAGTAGCAGGCTCTGGTTCAATTAATTTAACAGAATCTAGAATTCCAACCTCATCAAAGAATCGAATACTTTCTAAATAACGAGTTCCTTGAAGGGGATGATTGGGGGGGTTCAGAACATCTGCATATTTTGGACTATAGACGATCCCAAATTCCCGACTCATGGATTACACGTCCTTAAATAAAAATAGAGCAAAAATTCAGATAGAAGATTGTACGCACTTAAAATCAACGTGTTTCATATTCGTATTCTGAATAATGAATATAGAGAATAAATAGGAAGATCCCAATTAAGACATAATAGAGATGCCATGCGAATAGATATTGCACCACTTGCTCTGGCGCAGTTCTCGGATAATCCCACATAAAATACGCAATGATAGCCGTTAAAATGGCGGGTGTCAGTACTTCATTCCATCCTGGAAGATCTCCAGCCCTTTCCCGATATGTTGCTAATGCTAGTACGAACCCAACATAGAAGAAAACGAGCAAAAGCACACGTACGAAGGTCATCAACGAAATTCTGTAAGTAAAATCTTCACCTATAGTTAAATTTTCAGTTCTAACGTCAGAAATGAATCTAAATCGCCCAGGGTCACCCCATATCCAAAAAGTTATCCCAATGCAAAAGCCGGCGATTATTAGACCGATAAGTATGGCCCTGTTCATTTTATTTTGCCAAAATGTATACAACTATGTCCACCACTCAAAACTTAACTCTTCTTTATTAATAAAAATGTTATAGGTTTAACATTTTCAAGAAATTATCTCTCTAATCATAATATTCAGTTTTTAAAAAACCATCGCTTTTGTGCCATAAGCTTTTTATGGAAGAAGCGCAAATTTCAAGTAGCGAAATCAATTGGGGAAGAGGCAGAATGGATAGACCTGACGAATATATCTGTATTAAGTGTGATTCAAGGTTCCAAGAGGCGGAGTATAAACAATTTGAAGATGAAGATGGGCTATTTAAACTTCATCCTACATGCCCAAAATGTGGTTCAACAGAAATCACGCTAAAACAATGGATTAAAGAGAAGAAGCAAGAATAGTTTGAAACGCTCCGTACTCTTAGCTTGTTTTTCCTTCATCGTTTTCTAGACGTTATTTCTATTTAAAATGTTGAAGTTATGAAGGTATTTATCGTTATCACTCTCTAAATAACACAAAAATAATGTTGGCGATGTTCTTGCCCCTTTTCAAAGAAGTCGTATTAGCGAAGAATTTACACAGGAAAATGCTAGAAGTAGCAAGAAACAGTTATCCGTTGGAAGGATGCGGAATTTTATTTGGTCATATCGATAATAACAAAGCAATAATTAGGGACGTTATTGAAACCGAAAATAGTGCTGACAATCCTACTGTGAGATTTTACATCGATCCTGAGTTGTTTTATACCATTCTTATATCTGCCGAAGAGTCAGGACTTGAATTCTTAGGAATCTTTCATTCACATCCAACACAGCCGAATCCATCAAATTGGGATCTTGAATACATGAAGTTACATCAAAATGTTTGGATAATAATTCAATCTCTCAACCGAGAAGAGAAGAAACTGAAAATGAAGGCTTTTCAGTGGTATAACAAAAAACTTTTTGATGTCAAATTGAAAATAACCTAATCTAGGTTTCGATTACAAAAAATGTCGTTATACTCATTTTAATGATTATAAATGAATTCAGACTATAACACTTACAATTTTATATAGAACGTGTGACACATAGGGATGAGCTGAAAATTGGAAGGACGAATGAAGAATGAGTACAAAACGTATTAAAAAACCAGAGGCCCTCTTAAAACACACACATTGTAAAAACTGCGGAGTATCAATTCCATTCGGAAAGGAGTACTGCGGCCCTGAATGTGAGATCGATTACCAGAAATTTAAAAGGAGGCAGCAATATCAAATGATCGCAATCGTTGTGGCATTAATAATCGTCGTTGCGTTTGTGTTTCTCACTCGGTAAAACTGTTGACATTCAGAGAGGTTCTAGTAAAAACATTATTATCAAAATAACGTTTTCCCAAATCTTAAGATATAAAAATGATCGGATTCCAATAATGGTTTATAATATATTAGGAACGGTTACATTCTCATCTTTAATGCATCAATGTCAAATTTCATTGAAGAGATTGCAATTAGGTGGATAGAAATGTCTACTAATGGGAAAATCGTACTCTATGAGGAACCAGGTGGCATTTATCGAGTAGAAGTTGAGCTTCCTTTAAGTTCAAAGGTGAAGCCGGAAGAATTTCCTAAAATAAGGGACGAGCTTGAAATACCTTCCTATGTAGATTTAGAGTATTTACCGATAAAAAGCGCATTAGTTATGCTAACAGCGGCAAGAAATGCCCATCAACTTCACAAAGAATTTCCTGACGTCGTTCGGAAAAGAATATCAAAAAAACCCTTAGATATCCTTATTTTTGGCGGGGGCGCATTTAAACTCCATTGTCCAAGTTGTAACGCTGGCGGTGTCTTTGAAAGGGAACTCCATGATATTGACATCGTTGTACCTAGGAAACAGGGAGGAGCGATAAGAAAACTTCTCCTTGCATTAAGCGATCTCTACGGAACAATGTTTCTGCACTTTATGAGCACCAGCGACAGAATTTTTGCAATGCAGAGGCGGGGTTCTCGCTTTCGCTTACGTTCGATCAAAACAATAAGTAACGAGGAGGGTCATCCGACAGTGGAAGTTATGGACATCCTGACGAATGAAATTGATATGAGACACACTGTTAATGTCGAGGATGAACTCAAAGAAGACCCGAAAAAACTGTTATATACTATTGGTCTAGAAAAAATGCTCGCAACGAAATGCCAATTTATCATGGATATGGATAAAGCTGTTCAGAAGCAATTAGAAGAACAAGGAGTATTATATAGGCAACTTCACTACGAGCATTATAAAAAAGATAAAATCATAATTGGAATGGAAAAGAAAGACATAAAAGATGTTAGCGCAGCCTTCCTTGATCATCCTCTTGGTGAAGGCCCAGAAACAATTGATGTAGAAAAAATGAAGCAAATCCTCTCAGATAAAAAAATTCTTAAAACCGTTCGCTTAAACCTTGAGAATCTCTTGCATAATCAAGATGTACTTGAATCAGCTGGAGCATCAACCAGTCAAATATCGACTATTACGACCAAAATTGAAGACTTGTTAGAGCAGCTTCCTAAGTCTGACAAAAAGTGGAGTAAGCCATGGTGGAACCTTGACGTGGAAACACCAGAAATTTTTGAGGGCCACTAACAAATTAGTTGTGCTTAGATAGCATAAAGAATTCCTGCGTAAGCAAATCACCACTCTCTTTTCGGTTTTATTTGCTTGAAATCCTTGAGACGTAAAATCTTAAGAAGTTGTTTGCTTAACCAGGTATCCCCTTGAACTATGATTTTGCGTTGTGGATCTGTAAGAGCTAAACCAATTTCCTTTGTTCTAAAATTTAAAGTAGTGCCTTTTGCGGGACGTTCAAAGCCCCGTCCATTTACAATGACAAACAGCCATTTAAATTTTTTCTCCATAAGCCATCTTTCTGCAGATTTAATAACATCTGATATATTCGACGCTGTTACCCAGTCTTTGAAATCGAAAATGAAAGTGGCTACGTCCCATTTTGGAGTCATGACCGCGGCAATCTTTGCTAGGAGGAAGCCATCAGCCATTCCAGTATTGCCGTACAGCAGATACTTTGCTTTAACTTTATAAAGGGCTACATCTTCCTCAATGGCATACCACATTGCTACGCCTCTGTTTTTCCTCATCTTTGTCTTGACCCACTCAACGAAATCTTCTTCCAGTAGTGCTTCAGCCTCTGTTTTTTCAGACCTAAGAGCATATACAAGTGACCCAAAACCTACAAAAATCATAGCGATGCCATAATAAGGGAATGCAATAAAAATAAATACGCCAATCATAAGTAGAACGACGCCGATGCCCATAAGCGTCCTCCTAGAGAAAACTTTATCCGTATCAGACATTTTTTTCACATACCATCCTTTGAGTATCGAAAACTTTTCAACCCATCCTTTATTGGATTACAAATATAACATTATTTATTTTGTAAGAAAGAAAAGATGGCATAGTCAATCTATCAATTAGACGAGATCAGTTATTGAGTGAAAGCTAGTGGTACAGATATTTCAATACTCTTTCAAGCCGTCACATGGGGCTGTAACGTCTTAACTGACTTATGAGGAAGTTCCTCACTGCTTCAGCGTGAGGTAGTTTACCCTCGTGTTCCCCAAAACTTCTCAATGCCGTCTTTTGTCAAATCGATAATATATCCCCTTAGGATACCTTCACCATATTCAGAACCTGGGTTCACGAGCTGCGTTTTTCCAAGCGTCACAGCTCCAGCTGATTCGTGGATATGTCCATGAATGCCCATTAAAGGTACATTTTTAAGAAACGACTCGCGTACGGCTTTACTACCAACTGGTTCCGTGAGTTGATGCCCTGCAATTTGAATCGTCCTTAGATCTTTGGTCAGTTTTGGGGCTTCATCGAGCCGGGTGCCATATGGCGGTGTGTGAAAATTACAAAGTAATTTTGGATACTCACCTGGGTCGACCATGTCGAATAGTTTATCTATTTTTTGCGCTAATTCTTTTTCAGAACATTCTCTTGGAGAGTTCCAAGGAGTTGGGTTAACCCATTCTAAGCTTATCATTGGATGATTGTCATCGAGATAAACCACCTCGTCTAAAGGATAAATAACTCGTTCAGCCTTTCGGATGACATCATCAATTAAAAAACTATCATCGTTGCCAGGGTTCACGATAACTTTTACATGAGGTGGAACCCTATCCTCTATCAAATCCATCCAACGTTCAAGTTCCGAAACTATTACATGATCAAACAGTTCATCTAAGGCGTGTTTATCCTTTTCAAGCTCTTCTACACCTTCCGGTGTGGTTCGATAGGGATAAGACCCACAGTACCGGATAATTTTCTCTGCCTCTTCAATCTCCTTCTCACTTTTCATATGATATTCCTTGTTGAAACTCGCTCTCCATGAACCGTCGCTTTGTTCAACAATCGGGACGATTACCTTACCTGTAGTATCGCCGCCCAATATGGCTACGTCGATCTCCTTGTAAAATTTTGTGACATTTAGAAATTTTCGCCAACACTGTTCACTTCCGTGGACATCCGTAGTAAAGAAAATCCGAGTTCTTGTCACGTCACTACCTCCATATATATGACCATATTTTATCTAATTCTCGCAATAAAACACTTTTCTTTGTAGAGGGGTACACTGCGCTTATTAATTATTTTCTGTAAACATAAACAGGAATACTTTCCCTTACTTAATCAACTGTATGTTTTTAATGTTAGTATTCACGGTATCTTCTTGAGTACACAGTTGCACGTCTTTCGAATTCATCTACCAATAATACAATTGTATTAAAGGTTTTTCGGTATGGTGCAACAAAAGGTTAGAAATGAAACCGGGCATAAAACTAGCTTTAAGGTGTTAAGAGGTAGACTATTCTTGGTTTATTATATCGTATTTAAAATGAAAAAAAAAGAGAGAGGATTTTAATTTGTTGACGCCATCGTTATTCGGGCGGTATCTCTGAGTATATAGTATCGACATCGATACCCATTTCTTGGTTCTTGTTCTGCATCCAGATCCATACTATGACCGAGAGCGTAAACCACAGCATTAACACAGGCACACCACCGGGTATTGTAGCTCCTGCACTCACTACGAGAACATAAGTATTAGCTACAAATCCGATAAACCCTAGGATTGCCAACACGGGCGCAGGTCCTATCTTAAACGCCGCTCCCTTCTCAAAGAGGTCCTTACGCATGTATGGTAGCATCATGGCTGTCAAGCAGCCTGCCCACATCATGATCGTGTCTAAGAACGTCTGAGTGGCAATTACTGCAAACCACGTGCCCAGAATAGGTGTAACACCCATGTCTTCACCTGTAGTCTGGAAAACTCCAAGGAGACCTAAGAACGCGGTCAGGTTTATTGCCCATACGGGAGAATGCCATCTGTCGCTTACCTCTGCGAATTTTAGTGGGAATGCACGGTCAAATGCCCATGCAAACAAAGTTCTCGAAGAGGTAATTAGGAACGGTGGTATATCGTTGGCTAACCAAATAGCGCCTGTAATTGCTATAAACACAGCAACCGCTGGATTTGAATGCATTAAAATTGCAGCAAATGTTGGCAGTAGCGCGACCACAGGAGGTGTATTCCCGTTTAGCACCACACCATTGACGTCACAGTATGTATATGACTTTATAAATACTCCAACGGAACCATACATCAAACCAGAGATTCCAATGTAATAGACTGCGATTAGGATTGTACCCATGCCAAGGCCGATGAGCATATTTCTTTTTGGGCTCTTTACTTCACCACCAATGAAGGAGGTTGCAGTATAACCAATGTAAGCCCAGATTGCACCGACAGCCATAAATGTCATCGTAGCGCCGAAGTCAAATGGTGCCGTTCCTGCTACAGCCCCCGCAGTTATTATTTGGTCATACGACGCATAATAGAACTGAGTGCCTTGAGTTCCGAAAGGACTAGAGTTCCAAGCAGCAGCCATTGCCGCTTCGCCACCGCCCATAAAAGCACCTGCATACACGCCAATCGTGATGAAGCTACCAATAATGGCGATAATGAACGAAGCGTTCAATACCTTGCCATATATATCGACACCCATTATCGCTAGTACCCAGAATATAACTACTATTATAATACCGAGAACAATCCAAGCAACTGGATTGGTCGCCAAAACTGTACCAGCATTATAGGTCCCAATATTGTTAGTAGACGCACCTGCAATTTGCAAGCTAAGACCCCAGAACCACACATCCCATACCGCCAATGATCCGAAAGCAGTCGCTGTGCCAAACCACCAGCACCATGAGGCTAAGAAACCAGCATATGGTCCCAAAACTCTAGAGACCCAGACGTATGGACCACCACTTCTTGGCATAGAAGTTGCCATAAGTGCAAATGCCCATGCTGTACATACTGCTGGAATAGCTCCAATAGCAAAACCAAGTGGAACATTTGTGCCCCATCCGGCTACGGCTACTGTTCGAACCGACTGAAAGTTAATTCCACCACCGATAACGTAGCACATAACAGTTGTCATAGCTGTAAACCAGCCAATCTCTCGGACAAGTCCGGTTGCATCACGCGCGAATGTTTTAGACATTGTATTTTTCCAACCTTATTTTTTTTTTGTAAAATATTAGGCTCGTTTATGAATTGGCAATTACGTAAGAGTTCCTTATATAAATAGTTAATGGGAAAGCGCGTTTACAAAGCGCATTAGTCAATTTGACTTGACATTGTTTCTAATACTATGTGTCTTGAGTAAAACAAAAAACAATTCTCTTGAACAACTAAGACACACAACGTTGAGCGTACTGTCAAACAAAGATGAGGCGCCTAATAAAACGGGAATTCATTTCGTCAAAATCATACTTAGAACTGGACAATTTAATGAACTTGCGTTCAAAAAACCTCAGGAAGGTTGAGAATTCATTAGTTTTTGTAGTTTGGCTTGATATAACAAGGGCACAAAGTCCTCTAAGGAAAGAAACAAGCAAAAGAGTCTGCTTTAAAATATTGGTGATATAGTTTTCCACAATAGATAAAAAGAGGCATCACTGTAGATAACACAAGCAAGGTGAAGGGATACCATTATGAAGGTAATAATAACGGGCGCGTTTAGTTCTGGCAAATCTACCCTTGTAAGAACGCTAACAGGTGGAGATTGCGTCAATTTAGATCGTTCTGGAACCACAGTTGCCCTCGACCATGGAACAGTAGCTGTTTTAGGGATTCCAGCTTTTCTTTTTGGAACTCCCGGGCTTGTCCGGTTCTCAATTTTGCGTCAAATCTTATCAGAGGGAGCTGACGGTATGGTCTTCACTGTAGATTCTGCAAATCCAAATATAGAAAATTTCAATCAAATATGGAAAGAGATGCAAGAGATACAGATCGGTGCATCAGTGCCATGTGTTGTAGCAGCAAATAAGCAGGATTTACCGGATGCAAAGAGCGTGGAAGAAATAAGAGAACTTTTAGGACTTAATGGATATCCTATCATACCCATTTCAGCTAAGACAGGCGAAGGGATGATGAGACCGCTACTCTTACTTCTGATAATGAACATTTTACGTTCGAGCCCAATGCTACGTATAGTAGAACGCATCGGAACTGAGAAAAATGCGATGGAACAGATTTCAGAGATAATAGAATTGGGTAGATATAAAACAAAACTAAGATTGTACTGGCTTGAGTGGCGTGGACTAATTGAGGCGGATTGGAATACAGAGCGATTTAAAGTAGTTCCAGCAGTTAAAAAAATCTTTGAAATACTTCCTAATTTGATCCGCTCATATGAAGAGATTTCATTAATGTAATGCTATTTTCTTTTTCTCAAAATTCTGTGAACTATCCCCTTTTTGGAGGAGACTTCGCACCGATTAAGTTAAAAGAAACTATATTATCTAATTGTTTTTAACCCATAAGAAAACTTTATTGTAGTTGAAGATTATCCATGCACGATTTATTTTGGAGAAAGTGTTGATGAAAGTAGCCATCGTGGTTCCTGCGCATAATGAAGAAGAAAATATCAAAAGACTCATATCGGACATAGATAAAGTACTGCGCTCACTAGATAGGTCTATTTCAGAAAATCAAATAATAATCGTAGATGATAACAGTGACGATAACACAAGTATAATTCTCAGGGATTTATCAAAAGAAATGACGAATTTAACCCCAATTTATCGTAACGACGGAGTTTGCGGTGTGGGATTAACTTTACGAGAGGGTATAAAGGCTGCCAAAAACAGTGATATTATCGTTACAATGGATAGCGACTTCTCTCATGATCCGAACGAAATCCCAAAACTGATTCAAGGAATTAAAAACGGTGCAGATCTGGTCATCGGATCGCGTTATATGAAAGGGGGAAGAGCAGATATGCCCCGCTCTCGGATTCTCATCAGTGGCTTATACAACATATTGAGTAAGATCTTCTTGCGGACTTTTATAAATGATTTAACGACGGGATTCCGTGCAGTGAGAAAGAAGGCAGTAGAAAAGATAGAACTTAATTCTGAAGGGTTTGAGATTCATCCAGAAATCCATTTAAAAGTTTACAAAAAAGGTTTTAAAGTTATAGAAGTTCCAATTCATTATCACAGAAGAGGAGGAGGAACTTCCAAATTAAGATATTTCAAAGTGGGCCCAGGCTATCTTAAAGTGGTGTTTAAACAATTATTAAAGCAATAGTAGTATGGTAACTGAGGATTTTTGATGAGTAAAGACACATGGGATACTGTCTGGGAAAAACAACAAATTCGCCAATCTGCCCTTCATTCGCTTATTTATTTTTTACGGGAGCATTATTTTTCTTCTACGTTTGCACGTTTTGCCAGAAAACGAATCAAGGGTTTGATTCTAGAGGTTGGTTGTGGTACTGCGCAATGTTCACTAAAAATAATTGCAAAAGGAACAGATATAATCGGTGCTGATTTTTCCTCCTCTGCTTTGCAAGTAGCCAAGAAATATTCTGCAAGCAACAAACTCATCAAATTCGTTGTTACAGATGCATTTAACTTGCCATTTAACGAAAACACTTTTAACGCGGTATGGAGCGTTGGTTTGCTAGAACACTTTGAGACTCCAAGCCTGGCATTAACAGAGATGAGACGTGTTGTTAAACCAGAAGGTAAGGTAATTGCAATAGTGCCTTACAAATATGGGCCTTTAGGGATGCTGAATTATGGGTTCCAAAAATTAGGGAAAGAATGGATTTGGGAAGAGGAGACACCAATGGATCAAGACGAAATGTATAGAATTTTTGAACAGGCAGAACTAAGAAATATTAACGTCCAAAAAATGTATGACACATTCCTAATGTTCTTGGGAGCGACCGGAGAAAAATAGTTGCCCAAAGTTTTTTTAGTTATTGGTAATGATTTAGACATAAGAGTTTAATGGAATAAATACTATCTCAATATAGTGTTCATTTGGAAATGTATTTAAAATCCGAGCATATTCGTTGTCTAGTTTAAGAACAGCACGGAGTGTTAAGCTATTGGATGAAGAATACGAAGATTCTATGCCTTGCAACATGGATCCTTTTGTTAGCTTAGAACCATATACTGTTATTTCCGATTTAATCACTCAGGCATTAAGAGAGGGAGTCCAACTTCGATGCATTCTCTGTGGAGGCAAAGTAGATACTAAAAACGTTATAGTTGTCCAGGGGCATCATGTAATTCACGAGGACTGCTTTGTTAATACAATGTGTGATAATGAAAGAGTAATTCAGGAATCAATTAAACTAGGTATCATGGGGCGCGAAGAGATCTGTAAACGACTGAAGAAATATCCAGTTCGTTATGTACTATCTAAACTCCGTTGGACCATAAAAAAGCAGACAGGTGTTAGGTTGCCGATTCCTATTCGAGAAAGAACCTTCAAAGAGCTTCTTAAAAAGAACAGATCCATAACCGAAACAAATGAATCTGCTTTAATTGATTGGTTTAAAACAGCAAACCAACCATCACGTCTCAGAGATGACTATTCAGGTGTTGAGGATGATATGGATCCTTCATTTTCGTATTTCACATAACATTAATTTATATTACTAATTTTTTAAACAATTACGGCTGTTTTTCGTTTATTTGACACCAGCTTTCAACTCGCGCTCAGAAAAGGTCAGTGAAAAAAGTTAGATTAAATATTTTTTTAAGCACTGTTTTTAATATATAATGGGCAATGATGGTGCCGTCCCAATCCGAGTTAAAACTATGAGGATCTCGCGACGATCTGAGCCCAATATTTTTCATCTTAGTCACGATAAATCTGATAAAAAATCATTTTATTACTTCTGCAAGTATCTCTGAAAACGAATAGACTTCTTCAAAAGTATTGTATAAGGGGTGAGGGGCGACACGAATTATATTTGGCTCCCTCCAATCAACGGTTACGCGTTCTATCAACGTATTAAATAATTTCTTACCGTTTTTGAGAGTTCGAATTGAGAGTTGGCATCCTCGCTCATTAGTTTTTGAAGGAGTAATTATCTGGTAATTTTCAGGGCCTAGTTCTTTTATCAAATACTCTAAGTAGCCAGTCAATAACTCTCTTTTCTGATGAAAAAGAGATAGATCTTTTAACTGGTCCCAAATATCCAATGCTGCTTTTAAACTTGCCAATAGAAGTACAGGATGTGTACTAACTTGCCAACCCTCCGCTCCATATGCTGGATTAATGTCTGGTTCCATTAGGAACATGCTCTCACGTTTTCCGCCCCACCATCCCTCGAACCTATGGAGGTCTTTTTCAAAGTGGCGTTCATGTACGAAACATGCACTTATTCCGCCAGGACCGGCATTAAGATATTTATAATTGCAGAACACCGCAAAATCTACATTCCATTTATGCAACTCAAGAGGAATATTCCCGACTGCATGAGCAAGATCGAAGCCAATTATACATCCCTTTTCATGACCTGCTTTCGTTATTGCTTCCATATCAAATGCTTGACCAGTGAGATAGTTGACTCCAGAAAAAAGAACTAAGGCGAAAGATTCATCTATTGCTTCAATAATGTCTTCCGTCCTAAGCGTTGCTTCACCAGCTTTAGCCTTAACTTCTAGCAAAGAACCATTAACATCGTAGCCATGAAAACGGATTTGGGATTTAAGGGCATATTCATCACTTGGAAAAGTATGTTCTTCAATTAAGATTCGATAGCGTTCTGGTGTAGGACGGTAAAAACTTACTAGAAGAAGATGGAGATTAACAGTCAAAGAATTCATTATTGAGACTTCTTCAGGTTTTGCACCTATAATTCGTGCCATGCTTTTTACTAAATCATTTGACATATCCAGCCAGTTTGATGAACCATGAAACCATCCTTCCACGCCAATTTCTTCCCATGTCTTTAAGATGGTCTCAATTTCTGTTCTTGCGGTTTTTGGTTGAATACCTAATGAGTTACCACAAAAATAAATAACGGATTTGGGATAGTGGAACATTGTTCGATATTTAGCTAATGGATCAACCAAATCCATCTCTTTTGCAAACTCTAAACTTCGCTCAAATTCTTTCATGTGCTAATCACAAATTTTGAGTTTTCACTCACTTTTTAAAAGAAATTGAGTAAATTTCATAGCACTTTTAACTCTGTTTTCAAATAAACCGAGTTCCCTGACTCCGAATCCCATTGAGAGTCCCATTAATTGCGGCAGGTGAAGAACAGGAATTTCATAATCAAGGTTCCAGAGTTCCTTGACCTTTATTTGATTCAAATCTAGACTAAGAGAACAAAATGGGCAAATCGTAATAAGTGCACGAAGATCAGCAGCATGTGCAGTCGAAATGATGCGATGCGTAAGTCGCCAAGCAACATCAGGATTTACGCTCAGGACGGGTGCGCCGCAACAGGATATTTTCCCCTGATAATCGCCAGCGCTAATTCCAGGGATCATATTTATAATCTCATCCATTTGAACTGGTCGTTCTGGATCACCATGGTGCATGATTTCGTAAGGTCTGAGCATGTGACAACCATAATATGCTCCAACCTTTAGATCATCTTTGAACGGTATTTTAAGGTGCTCTTTTATCCTTGCAAGACCGACATCCTCATAAAGAACTTTGAGGAAGTGCTTAACTTCAATTGTGCCTTTATATTCTAGATCAAAGTCTGATAAAACGTTGTTAACGTATTCCTTTAAAGTGTCATCTTTTTTCAAAGCGTCATTTGCGTGAATGAGCGAGCCTACACATCCATTACAAAGAGCACAAATATCCAATCCCATGTTTTCCGCTGTGGCCAGAACCCTAGCAGCCAGTAAAGTATAGTAATGTTCATCGATTGAACGAATAATTGGAGACCCGCAACATCCTGAATCAGGGAGGTCAATCAATTCGACACCTAACTCGCTTGCGACTACGCGAGTTGACGCTTCGTACCCATTCATCTTTTCTGGAATCGTGCAACCAAGAAAAAGTGTGTACTTCACTCCTTTTCACCACTTTTTTCTTTGAAATGGACTAATACATCGAATTTGATCTTTTCGGCAAGTTTTTTAATCGTATCTGAGTCTGGGGTAGGGAGTTCTGGTAGTTTGAAGCGAGTTTGGCGTATTTTATTCTCATATTCACCTACTTCGTTCATCAGACCAAATGTTAAGATGTTAGCAGCTATATCTGGCCACGCATCAGGTAGAATATCCTCTTTCGATGCAATATTCCTCAGTTTCACAATAATCTCAGGAGGCTTGACGTCTTGTGGACAGCGCTCCTCGCAGACATAACAGCTTGTGCACAACCAAATGAGCGAATTGTGCAATACTGCGTCTCGGTCGCCCATCATAATTAGCCGAATAATATTTCTTGGGCTAAATTCTTCGCCACCGAAACGTGCTACAGGACAGCTACCCGTGCATGTCCCGCACTGGTAACAGGCAAAGAGGTCAAATGTAAGGTCCTCGATAAATTCCTCTGCGAGACGCAAGTCTACATCTGAAAGTCTTACTACCTTCTCAGTTGTCACGCTCTATTCCTTCTTCTTTTGTTCTTCCATTTCTTTTTTAACTCGAATAATTTCAGATTTTTGCCACTCAATAAATTCGTCCGAACCGCCTTTCATTAGTTTTGAAAGGTCTTCTTGCAAATTAGATGGATTAACTTTGACAAGCCAGCCGAGACCATAGGGTTCTTTATTGACAAGAGAGGCATCATCCCATAACGCTTCATTGAAGGCTGTTACTTCGCCATCTACTGGAGCATAAAGTTTACCTGTCCACTTACCGCTTTCAAGTGTTCCAAAAGGCTTCATAAATTCTACTGGTTCATCTTCAAATGGTAGTTGCACAGCCTGTACCTTTTCAGCTAGTGCTTGAGCAAAATCTGTAATGCCAAACACTACGCTATCTCCTTCGATTTTCACCCAAGAATGTTCAGTAGTATAATATAATTCATCTGGGAGATCATAATCTTCAATTTTTACCATCTTTTCATTCTCCTTTTCAATTCATAGAAATTGTTTTCTTTAAAGGTTATATATAAAGGAGCACCCTGCGTAAGGGAGCTAGTCCTTCTCTCAGTCCCATTGGGTTTCCCAAGAGAATTCATTCCAATTAAGATTCTATTATCCGCGACGGATTGGGCCCAAGTTTGGACACGTTTTTGCCAAAGGATTGCATTGCTTCTCTAAACTTTTCTGCTTCTGCAGATGACAAGAAGTACATAGCAACTCGTGAGTCACCGAGACCAAGAACTTCGAGTAATTTATTAGCTAATTCAACAGATCGTTCAGCCATCAAGTTTCCGTCGATATAATCGCAATCGCCCTTGTGTCATCCAACTACTGCAACGCCATCAGCGCCTTGTGAAAGCGCATTTAAAATCCAAGCTGTGTCAACTCGACCAGTACAAGGTACGCGTATTATACGTACACGGTGATCATATTGGAGTTTTGATAGACCAGCCAGATCCGCTGCACCGTATCCACACTTTTCACAAGCGAAAACTAGCAATAATGATTTGCGACTCTGGAGCATAGCTTCAATTTGCGGATAAAATTGTTCATCGCGCCAGTATCGAAGTTCTCTTGCACTAGAAGGACACGCTGCGACACACATACCGCAGCCTTTGCATTCTATTTCATCAGTAGCCGAAACAAGTTTTCCTTCTTCTTTTTCTTCCAGATATATTGCGTCGTATGGGCAAGCAGCAACACAAATGGCGCAACCACTACAGAGATCTTGGTCACAAACTGCTTTAATAAGTTCAAGTTGTAGTTCTTTTTGTCGTAAGAGTACTCCTGATGCCGAAGCAGCAGCCTTACCTAGGGCTATTGAGTCACCTATACTTCGAGGTGAAAGAATTGCTCCAGCGAGATAGATGCCATCCTTTCTTGTTTCGACAGGCTTAAACTTGATATGAACTGGCTCTATAAAGCCATCAGCCGATCGAGTAACACCAGTCATCTTGCACATATCTTCGAAATCTTCAGGTGGTTCCTGTCCAACTGCTAACACTACATAATCTGCGTCGATTTCAAACGCTGTTCTTGACAGAGTGTCATATACTTGAACAACGACATTTCCATCTTGTCCCTCACTAACGACGGGAGGTTTATCTTCGATCCACCGCATAAAGTTAGTTCGATACTTTTTCCGTGTGGTTAGATAGAACTCCTCCATATAACGACCTGCAGGTCGTAAGTCCTCTTTATAGAGAATGAATGTTTGACATTCAGGGAAGAGTTCTTTCACTGCTTGCGCATTTTTCATTGAAGCGCCGCAACAAACACGAGAACAATGTACGTTTCCATCTTTTTCCCTTGAACCGACACACTGAATAAAAACTACGCGCTTTGGATCTGGATTTATTGATTTGTCTTTCAGCATTTGTTCGAATTCAAGTGAGGTTACAACATCCTTAATAGAATTGTAACCATATTCTCCTTCATTAGGCGTGTATATTTTTGTTCCGACTGCTAAGATTATAGCGCCAACGTTTACAGCGACTTCTGCGCCATTCTTTGTCCTGATTTGTGCAAGGAAGTTACCAATATGTCCGTCAAGAGATGCTAACGATGCTTCAAGGTAAATCGAGATATTAGTAGACTGGAGTATCTGAGAAGTTAGTTCGTCTACAATTTGATCGGCTTCGACAAGTTCCGGTGCAATTTTGTAGAGAGAGTTTAAACGTCCACCAAGTTGTGCTTCCTTTTCAATGATGTGAACATTGAACCTTTGTTGCGATAAATCAAGAGCGGTTGACATTCCGGCTATACCGCCCCCAATTACTAAGGCCTCATTGATTACCTCTACTGTCCGGTAGGGAACGATTTCAAGATGTAAGGCACGTGAGATGCCAGCTCTGATTAAATCTTTTGCCTTTTCTGTGGCTTCTTCCGGTGTCTGCATATGCACCTGGGAACTCTGATCTCTAAGATTCACCATCTCGAACAGATATTTATTCAAGCCTGCCTCCTCTACCGCTTGGCGAAAAGTCGGTTCGTGTAGTAAAGGAGAGCATGATGCAACGATCACTCTATTTAGATTATTTCCCTTGATTGCTTCCTTAATGTCTGCTTGTCCAGGTTCACTGCAGAAGAATTGATCTTGAGCTGCGTAAACAACGTTAGGCAGTGTTTTTACATAGTCTATAACTTCGGGTACATCAGTGTAATTAGAAATGTTACCACCACAATGACATACAAAAACGCCAAGTCTTGTTTCGCCAGAAATATCCAACTCTGTCTCTGGTACTGACGGTTTAATATACGGGGGACGACTATCTAGAAAACTTATCGCTGACGAAGCCGCAGCTCTTGCCTGAGTGACTGTATCTACCGCATCTTTTGAACCAGTTGCTACTCCTGCCAAAAAGATTCCTGGTTGGGACGTTTCAATCGGATGATAACTATTTAGCTGCTTAGGAAATCCGTCCACACCTAAATCAATCCCTAAGAGGTTGCACAGATCAATCGTTCCTTTAGAAGGAACAAATGAGCAATTTAGGACAACTAGAGCGATATCTCTAATTTCTGAGATTTCTCCAGTGTCGGTATCTTCATTCCAGACAATTAGATTTCTTGTTTCAGCGTTTTCTTGTATTTCTGCAACCTTTCCACGTACGAAATTCACATCATATTTCTCTTTAGTCTGTCTATAGTATTCTTCGTAGAGTTTTCCAGTAGTACGCATATCAATATAGCAAATATCTGCTTTTCCCTCATTTACTTGGAGTCTATATGCTCTAGCCTGTTTTAATGCCCACATGCAGCAAACTCTATTACAGAATTCATTGCCTTCTTTAGCACTTCTAGAACCTACGCATTGAACCCAGAGAATACTTTGTGGTACATTTCCATCAGATGGCCTCACTATTTTACCAGTGCTCGGTCCTGTAGGATGAAGTAAACGCTCATATTGAAGCGATGTAATGACATTTGGGTAGATTCCGTAACCAAAGTGCTTTAATTGACTTGGATCGAATTCATCAAATCCAGTAGCCATTACTATAGAACCAACTTGAATCTCAAAACTCGTTTCTTTTTCATCAAAGTTAACCGCGTCTGCAGGGCAGATTTTTTGACAAATCTGGCAGATTCCGTATTTGAAGTAAAGGCAATGGGCTGAATCAATTTTGTACACAAGCGGAACTGCTTGTGGAAATGGCACATATATAGCACTTTTGTTATCAAAAGATTCATTGTATTCATTTGGCGTCTTTATTGGACAATTCTGAGTACATAAACCGCATCCTGTGCATTTCTCTTCATTGACATAGCGCGGGTTTCGCTTTATCTTAACCTTCCAGTTTCCTGGATAACCTGAGATTGATTCTATCTCAGATAAGGTTAATACATTGATGTTTTCCGTTCGTGCAACATTTGCCATTAACGGAGCGAGAGGTCACGCCGAACATTCGTCTGTAGGAAATATTTTGTAGATTTGGCTGTATCGTCCACCAATTGTTTCTTGCTTTTCCACCAAAAATGCAGTGTACCCTTGATTCGCAATGTCTAGCGAGGCATACATTCCAGCCATACCGCCGCCGATAACTAGTATTGAAGTACTGGGATCACTTGTAACCTTTTCATTTTCCAATGCATTCATTTAAAGAGCCTCCTATTACTTGTTAGACACCTCCATAACACGATGGTCTGAAGTTTCTTTTGTTTTGATCGAATTCTGCTTTGAATTTTTTGTCACAATGACTAGAATATGTTATTAGAACTCATTAAAAAAAGATTAGGAGGGGATGTTGGTTAGAAGTTTGTAGTATTTGCACAGTGATTTGTCACTATTCGCGACTAGATATAGTTATTCTACGTACGTCAACATCCTTCACCGGTAAGAATCAACTATACCTGCTGAATAAGCAACGAGCCTTGGCAATTCCAACACTCTAATGCGCTCTCTGTAAGCCCGCATACCGATAGAGTGATGACATGTAGGACAAGTAGTGAGAATATACTGTACTCCTAACTTAGCTGCATCTTTTACTATTTCATCGCTTAGATCATTTCTTAGTTCAGTATATGGGACACGGATAGGTCCACCACAACATCTCGCATCGCCTTTAGTTTCAGGTAACTCGACGAATTCAACACCTGGAATGCTTTCTATGATCTTCCGAGGGGCATCGTATTTCAGTGCATACCTCCCGAGATGGCACGGATCCTTGAAGGTAACCTTTCCTTCAAGTGGCTTTGTCAGTTTTATTTTACCCTCGTCGATTAAACGTGTGAGCACTTCCGAAATGTGATATGCTTTTGGAGCATCCTCTGAGATAGCTTTATAATCCTCATTGAAGACTGAAGCGCACATCGGACATGCTGTAATAATAGTCTCAATCCCTTGCGATTTAAAGAGTTCGATGTTTTTCTTAGCAGCTTTCTCAAAATATGGTTTGAATCCTAACCAATTAAGAAATCCTGCGCAGCAATCCTCTGCATCGAGCATCGTAAAATCTTCGCCAGCCTCTTTCAAGAGTTTAACTCCAGCAAGTGAATTGTCGGGATAATCTATGGTCCCTACACAACCAGCGTAATAGAGCGTAGAAGATTCCTTTGGTAAGGTTGCTTTTATTTCGCCAAAAACCTCGTTGAAAACGACAGGGTAATCCTGTCCATGGGTATTTCCTTTCTCAAGAATATTGTCAGCAATGCTCCTATGCTCTGAAAGCGTATAATCGTTATCGGCTAAATAAACGCGCACGCTATCCATAACGTCTGTCACTTTTATTTTTGCTGGACAGTGCTCCTCACACTTTTTGCACAAAGTACACGTGTAGAGAATTTCCATTGCATAATCATCAATGGGAAATCCCCCTTCAATGAGAGCTCGCTCTAGCATGATCCTTCCTCGACAGTTGTAACTGTCCACCTGTGTAGCATCAAAAATCGGACATGCAAACCGACAAAATCCACATCTTACGCATCTATACGTTTCTGTTTCAGCATCATCTTCAATTACCATTTTCTTGTATTTTGGTTCCAGCATTGTACCTGAAACCACATCTTCTTGCGTCATCTCTAAGCATCCTCCAAAATATTGATTCTTTGACCTGGAATTGGGATTATGTGCCCCGGACAAAGAATGTTCTTAGGGTCAAACGCGTCCTTGATCTTCTTTTTGAGCTCAAGCACTTTAGGTTGATGTTCAACGGGCATCATCATGAGCTTGGAAACACCAATTCCATGTTCCCCGGTGACTGTCCCTTCTAACTCAATCGCCGCATGCCACAAATCAACTAGTGTTTGCAATGCTCTTCGATGTTCATCCGGATCTCTTTCATCCCAGAGTAAAATAGGGTGTAAGTTTCCGTCTCCTGCGTGACCGAACGTGGCAATCTCAATCCCATTCTTTTCGCTTACTCTATCAATTTCTTGGAACATGGCAGGTAAGTTTTTCAGAGGTACTGATACGTCCTCCATTCGTGCCGTTGGACGTCGAAGTGTTAGTGCTGGAAATGCAGCCTTTCTTGCAGCCCAGACTTGTGTACATGTTTCCAGATCTCGCGCTGTTTCGGATTTGATTGCTCCCATCTCCTTGAACAAAACTTCCAGTTTATCAAGCCGCATCTCTACGTCATCTCGATTTCCATCTAGTTCCACGAGGACAACAGCTCCGCATTCGGGGAATTTTAAGGTTCCTGAATATTCTTCCACTGCTTTAAGGGTCTTATAGTCGAGTATTTCTGTTCCTGAGGGGTCAAACCCTCTCTTAATGATTTCTCTGACACACTTTCCTGCTTCAAAAGCAGAATTGAAATAACCACTTGCCACAAGGCGGACTGCAGGCAAAGGCTGTATTTTGAGCATTGCCTTGGTAATAATACCGAGAGTCCCTTCTGACCCTACAAATAGAGAAACAAGATCGTAGCCGCATACAAATTTAATAGCCTTGTTGCCGATATTAATGACATTTCCGTCCGCTAGAACGACTTCCAGACCCATGATCCATTCCTCCGTAACGCCGTACTTAAGGGCTCTGATGCCTCCGGAGTTGTTGTTTATCATGCCACCAATGGTCGCCGTTTTGTCGCTTGCAGGATCTGGCGGAAAATAGAAGCCATAGGGCTCTAAGTAGGTATTAAGGTCTAGACATACGATTCCTGGCTCAACAGTTATTAGAAAATTCTCAACATCGAAATCTACAACTTTATTCATCCTTGCGAGCACCAAAATCAAACAATCAGGCTTTGCAGGGATGACGCCTCCACTGACGTTGCTTCCAGCCCCTCTTGGAATAATTGAGAATCCTTCTTCATTAGCTAGTTTCACGATATCTGCAACCTCTTCTGTGGTATTAACAAAGGCCACAGCAGCTGGCATACCTACATCAATGCTAGCGTCGCGCGAGTATATGTATAGGTCGATCGCGTGGTTTAAAACATTGTCCTCTCCAGCTATTTTCTTTAATTTTGGGATGATTACACCATCCCAGTTTAATAAATGTTTTTCCATATCCGCAAGAGAAATTTTAAAGCCTCCTTTTCTTAATGCTCCCTCTATCTAATTTGGTGTTAACTTTCCGTTTTTATTCGCCTCAAACTAATACCGAGTATTAGTCGCTGAAAGTTATAAATGTTCCAATATGACAATTTATCGTAGTGCGCGCTCGAATGATTCAATTTATAAATTGTAAGTGATATAAAACTCCTCTACTATCTATCGAGATCGTCAACTACCCCACCCAAAGGGTAGGGGCTTGTTCAAAACACAAGTCCCTTAGTTGATTAGAGGGCTTCTCAGGTATGTGAGATGCAGTAGTTGTTTAGGTTATGACACCCTGGGGTGTTCCACTAGCCCCCTGCTCTGTCGTCGGTGGTTAAAAGTTCTGAGGGGTAGGAACGGTGCTGCCGATGTAAAAAGCCTTTACAACAGCCTCGAAGTGGACTTACGCCTTGGTGTTGGGCGGACGGGACTTGCGAGTTCCCGTTATTACAACACCACAATGTCTCTATTAAGAAAAGAACCGCAATTCCTCTCCCCGCTAAAGCTGGGGAGTTCCTTGCGGTGGAATTGTAGAGTTGTGAGGGTTAGTTTTGAGTGAAAAACCTAAAGTCTTTGTTTCTCGTATAATCCCAAAGCCAGCTTTAGATATGATCGATGTTGAGTGTGAGATGGAACTTAATGAAAGTGATATTCCTCTTACACAGGCAGAGTTTATAGAAAAAATGAAAGGTCTCGACGGACTTGTCTGTTTACTAACAGATGCTATCAATCGTGACATTTTACAAACGGTGAAAGATGCAAATCCAAATCTCAAAGTAGTTAGTAATGTAGCTGTGGGCTATAATAACATAGACTGGAAAGCAGCGACAGAGTTAGGTATAGCAGTAACTAATACACCTGGTGTTTTAGATGACACGACTGCGGACTTTACATGGGCAATTATTATGGCCGTGGCGCGGAGAGTGGTAGAAGCTGATAAGTATTTCCGTAAAAAGACATGGAAGGGCTGGGGAATCATGCAATTTCTTGGTTCTGATGTTTACGGAAAAACGCTGGGTATCGTAGGAGTTGGACGTATCGGACGTGTCGTTGCGAAAAGAGCGCAGGGATTTGACATGAAAGTTCTTTACACTGATGTTATACGGTTCGAGGATCTAGAAAAAGAATTTGGAATCCAATATGTGGACAAAGAGACGCTTCTCAGAGAAAGTGACTATGTGACGTTGCATGTTCCATTGCTTCC
>JAEOSO010000128.1 GCA_016840315.1 Candidatus Borrarchaeota archaeon
CTGTTTTCTGCAAACAAACATTAGGCGCGGATAATTACCCTCTCCGGTTATAAAACGGTCGTAGGTGTGATCGATACTGATCTGATTTACAATATCAAATCCTGCCTTTTTCAAAAGGTCAAGCCATGTCTGTAGCTTGAAAAGACCCAGGACATGATGATCAGTATAAACCTCCAGTTTGCCTTTGTGGCGAATCAGATAAACAAGCGTCACTTCATAGGTTGTTGCGGAAGGCGCAGGGATATAGTTATTCTCAAAAAGTGTGATTTCAATGTCTCCTCTGGAACCGGTATAGACAAAATTGTTCTGTCTGAATCGTTCCGCGATATTTGCCACAACAAGAAACATCCCGCCCGGTTTTAGGTGTTTATGCGCTGTTACCATGACACTGTGAAGCTCATGTTCAGTCCTCATGTAGTCGATAGATTCCGGCACAACTACAGCATCGAAGAATTCATCCAATTCTATCGTTCGCATATCACCGGGATAGTAGACTGCCTCCGGGTTAAGGTCTCGGGCAATTTCAAGCATCTTTTTGCTGATGTCTACTCCAGTTACCTTATAATGCCTTTTAAAAATATAATCATTACCACCAGCCCCGCAACCAAGGTGAAGCAGTGTTTTTACTTTTATTTTGGAGTGTTCTTTGATGGCATTGACTAAAAACTCTGTTTCTTCAGCATACTCGTCCGGTGGAGCGATTATTTGTTCAGTCCAGGCAAGCTCATCGTAGGCAAGCCATTTATTTCTGCGGTTCACAACCCTTATCCTTATTGGAAATATTCAAAGTTCCTGACATTTTTCACAGTAATAGACACTGCCGCCCATGTAGGCTTCTTTCTTAATTATTGTTCCGCAAACGGGACAGGGATAATTTACAGTTTTCTTGCACAATATGGTCTTATAGCCTCCCGGGTTCCCGAATAAACCCAGTTCAGTATCCCTGCCTCCTTTAGACGCCATCATAGAAATTGTGGTCTTTACGGAATTAAACAACGCCTCTTTATCCCTTTCAGAAAGCGAATTAACCTTTTTCTTCGGATGCATTTTCGCGTTAAACAAGATATCCTGCAAAATACCATTGCCAAGTCCGGGGATCCTTTGCTCAGTGGCTAGTAAAGCCTTCAGGCTTAGTTTCTGAACATCTGGTGCGGATATTATCCCGTAGAAATAGGTCTTATCGAATGCCGGAGTAAGTGGAGATGGCTTTTCTTTTGCGACCTTATAATAGTTGTTATCCAGTTCACCTTCAAGGAATGCTCCTATTCCACCATACATTTGAATTGAGAAGCTTAAAGCCGAATGATCATCAAACTCAATCAGAAGCTGGTGCTTGGCAGGACGCGTTTCACCCTTATAGTGAAATCTTATGTTTACACCTTCCCCAAATAAAATATTGGCATTTTCAACTTTCATTTCAACCATGCTGCCAAACGGACTAGCTTTCCCAATGGTCTTGCCCGTAAGCAGGTCAAAATAGGTTGATGGTTCTCCGTAGTACCATGCTAGTTTGTGAGGGGTATGCACTGCCGTAACACTGGCGATACACTTTCCTAACACAGTATCATTTAGCTGCCCTGAAATGTTGACAGCCTCAGGTAATTCAATCATGAAAACACCTCCAAGGGGCTAGGTCACTCTTGTTTCATGTTGTGTATTTACCCATTGCTCTAAAGCTCGATTCACATTCTCCATAAATACATCATTATCTGTGGGTGTGATCGCTATGCTCCATCCCCTCTTTTTTACTATTTCCACGTACTTCTTAGTTATCCTAGTAACAAAATTAATAGTTAAACCCGTTCGGTTTGTGATCATTATCGTCTTTATGTTCTGAAATCCAACTTTAACCGAGAAAGGACCATCCAGTGCTATACGCAGATAGTCTTCGTAGACCTGATATTCCCGTGGGAATACCAGCCAAAATATTAATCCGCTAATTAAAGCCCCAGGTAGCAAAGCAAGGCTCCCAGAAACGTCACCTGATAGATATAAATACAGGCTTCCCACCAGGAACACTGCTGGTATTATCAGAATAAGCTTCAAAAGCAGCCCGTATTTGGGTTTATCTTGATAGAGTAATATGCTTTTCGAATACTGCAATCTTCATATCCTTTTGCTATACCAGATATTCCTGGAAGTCTTGGACCAGGAACCTCTTACCTTTGGAGATGACTTTATGCCCTTCATGTTCCAATAGTTTTTTATGAGCTTCCTGTCCACCCGGGTATTTCTCGTTTAAAAAACCATTCGATTTGAGGGTACGCCAGTACGGAATGTCCAGTGACTTACCGTCCCGAGCTGCTTCTTCGGCTGCATTGGCCGCTGTCATAATGAAAATACCAGTGGTTAACGAGCAGCAACCTTTTACATTATGCTGGTTCGCTATCTTCTTACATATCTCAACAATAGTAATAAGCTTACCCCTTGGTACCTGTTTCATGATTTTCACTACTTCTGATGGGTTTACCAGGACAATGTCATCACCAGCTTCAGCGCCCATCTTATGTACCGCATTGTAACAGGGAAATCCTTTCTCCAATTTGAGTATCTTGGGTAGAGAAGCCTTATCATCTAGTTTTTCCTGCCAGGTTTTTTTCATCAATTCTCCTCCCACCGATATTTTTTGTTTTGGCGTAGCTTATCGAGATTGCAGGAAAGACACAATCCGTTATGGCAGCATATCACCCCGCCACATTCAGGGCAGCGCCACTTGACGGTTTCCTTGTTAAGGAATTGCTCCATACCATGTTCCTTTATAAATTTGAGATTCTCTATCATACTCATGTGATATTTCGTACGATAGCGTTTATCGAGGTCTCTTAGCCGCTGACAGGGAAAATCCTCACACTCATAGCAGAAGCGCACAAGCCCTTTCCCCAACAGGTCGCACTGCTTTGCCATAAAGGTACAGTTCTTACCGCGCGGCAGGCAGCCGGCACAATATTTCTTACTAAATCCCTTATTTCTCAGGTTATTTTTCATCGCCAGGTAGCTGATACAAAGGCAGCAGTTCATCCCACAAGGAGCAATAAGTTGTTCTTTCATAATCTCAACCCAGTAACAATATGGTGCTAAGGGGAATTCTATCATTAAACGTGGGGTTAATAAACATACAAATGTTCACGAAGTTTAGACATGGGACAGGGGGCGATAATTTAGCTATTTCTTGAAATTTAACCTAATGACTTTTTGTTAGATTGATTGAGATTGCACATTTGTCAGTTTTGTTCAATAGAGATTTGGGGGAGAGGCGACTAGACCTGTTACACAGAATAAGCAAATGTTACTTTCGCACTGAGTAATATCCCTAGGCATGAAGTCTGTGTGTGACTATTGACAAGATAGGGGCGAATAGCTTACCCTTCATACCAAAAGGGGGGTAAATAAAAATGCAAGCATACTGCGTGAAGTGCCGTGCCAA
>JAEOSO010000129.1 GCA_016840315.1 Candidatus Borrarchaeota archaeon
TCGTCTTGTTGGTATTGGCGGGCCTCTCTCAAATGGAAACGTTCGCAGTGGTTATGTTAGCGCTTTCTTTTTTGCTTGTGTTTTACCTGCGGCAACGTTTATTTAAGCGAGTTAAACTCTTGCTTCTTTGCATTGTCGTTTCTTCTTTACTCGTTATCTTGTTTGAGTTTCCTTTCCTACTGACATTTCTGAGGGGACACATTGTTTTTAACCCGTCATTCAAATTTTCATATGAAAATTTCGTCACCCAACCATGGAGGTATATAGTCTCCCTTGGAAGCGCGTTGATTCCGTTTTACGTCATAGGTCTGCATACTAGCCTATCAACTCATGTGAGGAACCAAAAAGGACAAATGCCTTTTATAATCCCGCTTTGGAATCTCGTCGTTATTGCTTGCTCTTTTATACCTTGGCTTGGTATCAAGATTCCGGGTTATCGGTTCTTACTATTGGCTACTGTTCCACTAGTTTCAACAATTGGATTTGCTAAACTCTTTGCAGAAAAGAGCTTAAAAATGAAAAAACTGCTCATTTTAATAACTCTGATTGTTTTGACAATAACTATACAGGTCATCATCTCGTCAATTAATTACAAAGCGTGGATTTCTAACAGTCAATTTGAAAAGTTAACGTGGATTGGCAACCATAAACAGAATGAATCGTGTATATTTGTGTTATACTTTGACAAGGCAGAGTGGACTCAGGGTGGGGCTCTGCTTTATCGAAACTGGGTTTGGGCGATTATCGATTCCAGAACAAACGTTTATTTCGGTGAAGTCAAATATCTTTTAGATTCAATGCCTACACCCTCCGAAAATCCGTACGTAAACAAGACCTCACATGATTTTTGGAACGAACTAGAAGATTTCACATTAAACGGGACTCTTATTTACCTAATCGAAGATTGGTACAACACAACCGCTTTTGACCAAAATTACCTGGAAAAAGTTGGCCATGAAGGCATATATCGGGTGGAGACTGGTTACCAATGAAATTTACCAAACCGCCAAGGAATCTAGTTGAAAAATCAAAAAGTTATTCATACATAAATCCAATTATAGGTATAATCTATTGGAGTAAGTTGAAAGACGTTTTTAATTATCTTAAGAAAAAGAGATGGGGGCAAATATTAGAAATTGGTTGTGGCTTTGGGTTTCTTTTACCGAGCCTCTGCCAAATTGGTAGCAGGGTCATTGGCTGTGACATTGAGAGTGCATTTGATGTTTGTCAAAAAACGACTTTGAGAGAGTTCGAGAAGCGTTATGCAAATTTGGAACTGAAAAAAGTTGATGCTAGAAGTTTATCTAATTACATCGATGAAAACTCCTGTGATGTCATCGTTGCAATAAGTGTATTGGAACATATTGATGACTATAACCGAGCGATAATGGAGATACGTAAATGTCTGAAACCAAATGGACTCTTCGTATGTGTGCTCCCCTCAGAAAACTGGCTTTATAAGCTTGGTAGGAAACTCGTTGGCTACAAAGGAGACTATCACAAACACTACAATTATGAAAAGATGCAAAGAAGTCTACGTAGAAACTTCAAAGAAGTCGAGAAATGGCATTCTCCCTTCGGGATTCCTCTTTTTGTTACGGGCGTGTATGCCAAAAAGATGTAGATAATTTTTTCAAATTCCTAAAAAAGCATGGATACACTATAATTTTTAACGGTCATCATTACGAGATGCTTATGAGTCAAAACAAATTGTATAATTTTGAATGGTATTCTAACCGCCCAAATGGTGTAAACTATACATGTATAGCTGAACGATCTTAAAGTAGATAACCATAAAACTACACTTTTGTTCACGGTCTTAGAATAAAAAAGAACAGCTAACGATTTACTTTATCATCTCCCACAAAGTTCTCGATAAACTTCACATATCGTTTGTGTTATGTTATCCCATGAATATTCACTGGCGATTTTCCTATTTACATTTCCCATTTTAATAGCCAAATTCCCATTCTTGAGCAAAGAAATTACCGTTTTGGCTATTTGATCTGGTCTTCTCGGCTCGACTAGAAAGCCATTTACTCCATTCCGTATCAAATCGTGGGCAACGCCTACATTCGTTGCTATGACAGGTTTTCCCATCGCCATAGCCTCCAACAAAACTATGCCAAATGATTCAGCTAGGGATGGGAAAACAAAAAGATCTGAAGCCGCATAGGAACCAACTAGTTCATCATCAGGAAGATAGCCGGTAAACAATACCTTTTTCTCAATGAAAAGTTGCTTTACACGTCTCCGAAGTCCCATCTGGAGCCCAAAATCAGGGCCGACAATTAAAAGTATAGCGTCCGGCATCTCATTAAGAATTTCCGGCATAGCGTCTATTAAGTAGTTCAATCCTTTAACCTTGCTAAGTCGCCCTACAAAGAGGATAATCTTTCCAGTTATGCCATATTTTTCTCTGAAGCTATAGCCATCAGTACCTCGAGAGAACAAGTTTGAATCAATACCGTTAGGGATCACAGATATTTTCTCAGATTTTGCACCAATAGAGGTTAAGTATTCCGCCCCCATTTTAGTCAAACTTATTATTTGGTCAGTCGTTTTCAAGACAAACTTGCCAACCGTATGGTTGTAGAGTGCGCTTATAATTGGCATTCTGGTCTCGGGACTGCTATGTGTCGTTAAAACTATTGGTATTCCGGTGATGTGGCGAGCTAGAGCGGTTAAGTAGGCTGGAAAGTATCTGTAGCCATGTGCATGAATTATATCAGCTTTCTCTTTCGATAAAGCAGTTATCATTGACGGCATTACTGTGCTCGCTTCAATTTTAGGAAGCAACTTAAACGCTTTAAAACGCCGTATTCTTATTCCATTGACCTTATCCTTTACATTGCATAATCGAATTTGAGGATTATCCCTCAGAAGATCTGATGTGTAGACTGTAACTTCGTGGCCCTTTTCTACAAGTTTTTTCGCTATATTATAAACATGGGTTTCAACTCCTCCAATAGCAGGAAAAAATCGCTGAGTAACTTGAATTATCTTCATCCACAGACAGCCTTTTATTATTTGTACAAATATAAGAAGCTAGAAGAAAAACAAAGAACTGGGTTCACGCTTGATCTTTTTTATCGAAAAAGGTCGTCTTTTCATCAAGGAAACCCTTACTCTACTTTTCAAGCTAGCATGCCTTTGTTTTCCATATGGATTTAATAAAATGTTTGTCCGCTTCAATAGCGCCTTTCAACAAAGGAGATTCCCCTAGACATGCAAGATATCTTATGTCTTTGGGAAGACAGTCTCCTCCAATTCCTTTACTAGCCTCTAAGAGGTTAATGTTCCATTTGGTATTGGCGCCTTTTCGGACTTCCTCAAACGGAATATCATTTTCCTCACAGAGA
>JAEOSO010000056.1 GCA_016840315.1 Candidatus Borrarchaeota archaeon
TTCAAATGGTTCTAGTTTTATAGCAATACTGAGTGGATCCGCAATTTCTTCTAAAATTTGTTTTTTAACTAAAGCCGCAACTTCGGGTGATAGAAAAGACTCAGAAACGGCTGTCCCAAAAGAAGTTGCCTTGGTGTATTCATTTTCTATTGAAATCAAATCTATATCTTTTAAAGTTCGTAATAATTCCTCAAATTCATTAGAAGATGCTAACAGACTATTATGGTGTGCCTTTAGCTCGTTTACAGAATTATCTCCAAATGAGGAAATGCTAGCTAATAATTGCTCTGCTGATTTATTTGTATCCGCATCAACCTCTACCTCTTCAACTTTGCCTTCTAATAATTCTATAGCTATTTGATCTTCGGTTTTTTTCTGCTTAGATGTATATCTTAATCCTGGTGCTACCAGTAAGACCACTTTACCCCGGTCGTGATAATTCATCCGCCCTGCTCGACCGCTCATCTGTTCAAATTCAGCGACAGTAAGCCAATTGATACCCATCGAAAGTGCTTCAAAGATTACTTGAGATGCAGGAAAATCTACTCCTGCTGCTAAAGCTGCAGTAGTTACAACAGCTGAATACTGCCCCATTAAAAAACCAGTTTCAACGCGTTTTCGTTGAGGATAAGTTAATCCCGCATGATATGGTACCGCATTTATCCCTCGTCCTTGTAAGTTTTTGGCAAGTTCTTTACAACGCCTTCTTGAAAAGGTGAAGATAATTGATTGTCCTTTGTATCCAAAACTGCTTTTTAGTTTGTATTCACGTCTAATAAGTTTGGCTAAGATAGAAAGCTTGCGATTTTCATCTTTTGTTAAAATTAAATGTCGTTCAAGTGGAACAGGTCGCTTTTCGTACGTTAGTAGTTTTACTTGTAGTTTCTCAGCTAGAACTTGTGGATTTCCAACTGTAGCCGAAAGACAGATTAATTGGGTTTCAGGGAACAAAGACCTTGTTCTTCCTATGAGCCCATCTAATTCTACTCCTCGCTCTGGATCTGCTAATAATTGGATCTCATCAATTATAAGCGTACCAATTTCACCTATTTCCTTTCTTTTTCCAGATCTAAGTAAAAAATCAAACGCTTCATAAGTTCCCACAATAATATTGGCATCAGTTACTTTGCTATCAACAATAACAAGTTCTTCATCTCCAACATCAATTCTTGACATACCAACACGAATAGCAGTCTTTAATCCGATAGAACTATACTTTTCTTGAAACTCTGTGTACTTTTGATTCGCTAACGCAACCAATGGGACTAAAAACACCGTTTTTTTGTTTTCATTCATTATGCTTTTAGTGACACCTGCTAGTTCGCCAATTAATGTTTTTCCAGTGGTCGTAGCCGAAACGATGAGCATATCTTTATTATTTAGAAGCCCCTCATCGATAGCTTGTTTTTGTATTGGAAGAAGCGTGATAATTCCCCTTGTTTTTAATATTTTCTTAAAAGTATCTGGAATGGACAGACTGTCTATTGGAGCTAATTTTGCTTCCGTGTCGCATAAAATCTCATCAAAGAGTGTTAATTCGGGATGCTTTGCAGGATCAATTTCATCTGTAAAGAGTTTTATTAAATGATCTACATTTTTTGTTTTTGACAACGTCCGAAATAAAGCCTTTTTCATCTTATTATTTAAAACTGCACCTCGTTGATAGAATTCGTCTAGCAATTCTAATTTCGCGCATCTATAACAGATTTTTTGCTCTTTATCATGTATAAAATAAGAGATATCAGAATCTTCATCAATTGTTATCAATCCGTGAATCAAACAAAAAGGACAAGTTTTGCTTTCAATAACTTTAGCATTAATTTGGAAATCGTGAAACATGGAAAACAAGTTTTCTTTGAATAATAAATCAAGATCTTTATGGATATAAATTGAACGACTATTTTTTAACATTTGAATAAGTTCTTTTGGTTGAAAGAACTTTTCTTTGCTCCCGCTCATTTTCCAAAAACGTACAGGGCGAAGCCTTTCATTAACTCTATGAAATTCAACATAGACTTGTGTTTTCGGTCTTATTCCATTAATTTTTTTATTAGCAGGCAAGAAAACTAGTTTTAATATAAGATCCTTTTTTGGAACGCCTGTCAAAAAAATCTTGTATTTTGATTTCACAATGTTTCACCAAGCAAAAAATACAAAGCAATATCATCCCAAATGCGTTTTCTGTTTGAGAGAAAGTATTTTAAAAAGCAGGGCGTGCAATATCCATTCAATCGATAGTTCTTAAAAACATTTTCATAGCATCGCTAGATGTGACTATTTTGGATAATTATCAGGAAAAAAGTGAATTTTGGTTAAGAAAATACCGAGAAGCCATAGAACAAGGGAAATTATGTGTCAAGAAAACCCGAGGAATAATTTCAGCATTCAATACCAATGTTGATGCAATAGTAAGGGTGAGTAACTGCATAGAATTTCTTGAAGAAACACTATCCGAACCAGTAGTTTTAGAAAGGGTACAAAAGGGGCTTCAAGATCCACCTGATGCAATCGCCACTATTTCTGACTTTTTGGTAGGATTGCTTAGCTGCATACGAACTGGAACTGGAGCAGAATGGTTGGTTCAAAATGAGACTGTTTTTACGTGGCTCTTGGAGAACTTTCAACCTCTCGTTCGGACACTTGGAGGACAAGCAGGCTTAGTTGGAAGCGCCTTAGCATCATTAGGAGTTGCCAAGGTCTACTTACATACATTCAGTAGATCTTATCAAACTCTGGAAACGTTACCAGAATTTGGAATCCTAATCCCAGTTGTAGAAAATGAACAAATCGGATTCAGAAGTCCAATGGATGCAATCAATCCAAAGGATGAGACATATATTCATTGGATATTTGAGTTTCTAGATGGAACTCAGATCCGTGTCGGAAAGGAAAGTATCACTGCACCAGAAGACAATCGCTTCATAGCCACATTTGACATGCCCAATATGAGCCTAGAAATTAACCCTGATTTTATAGAAGGAATAAAATCATGTATTAATGAAGTAGATAAAGCAATGCTTTCCGGATTTCATTTGCTAAAACGTCACTATCCAGACGGGACAACGTATATGGACCGATTACAACCCGCATATAAGGAAATCGTAGACTGGAAAAAACTAAATCCAAAAATTAGAATTCATATTGAACAAGGCTGTATACAGAATGTCATAATCAGGAGAGAAGTATTGAAAACATTACTACCGCACATAGACGGATTTGGATTAAATGAAGACGAACTTTTAGAGATTCTAGACGCATTTGAAATCTCTAAAGAGTTTAAAAAACTTAAAGAGGAATCCGATGCTATTAACATTCTTAATGGAGCGAAAAGAGTTTTTGAGTTGTTCAATATACCTCGAATGACTGTTCATACAAGAAATTTTTCATTGACACTTCTAAGACCTCAATATGGCGTTACACCACAAATAGAACTGTATGCCATGCTTTTAGGCGCATTAACTGCAGCTATGCGTGCTAAAACAGGAGAATTTAGCTCAATAGATGAAATAGACCAATATCTTAAATCAATAAAATCTCAGGTGGAAACAGAAATAGAAGATATAACAATAAGTAAGCCGGGTCTAGAACAATATGAAGCATTAGCACAAAAGATCGACCAGATTAGTCTCACATCAAAAGAGGATTTTTTAAAAACATGTATTGCTTCATTTTCCGGTTTTTATGCAATTTTTTCTATTTCATTAATTGTTGAAGATCCAAAAGCGATTGTAGGATTAGGAGACTCTTTTACTGCAGGGCTCTTACTTGGTGAATTGACTAAGTGATAGGAAAATCTGCCAAAAAAATAGGCGGGAGCATAAAAAAAATAAGTGAGGAATGTGGGGAGTCTTATAGAGATGTATGGAAAATGGCAAGCATTCATTTTGAAACGGCTGTTTCTTCCTTCAAGTCTAAAGATTTCAAGAACGCCCAAAAATATTTTGAGGCTGCATTAAAGGACGATCTAAAAAATACGCTTACACTTCGCTATCACGGATATACTTGCATTGAATTAAAGGATTACGAAACAGCCAAAGCATCTTTAGATCGCGCTCTTTCATTAAAACCCACAGAATTTTATGGTCTAGACTATAAACGCATTGCAGAGGCGTGTCAGAAATCAGGTGAACCACATAGGGCAATGAAATTCTACCGGACTGCGATCGAGTTAGAAGACAAACAAAATACACAAGCTCTCGCAATACTTTGGGAAAAAGCAGGAGATTCAGCCAAAGAATTTGGGGATTCACAGTCAAGTTTAACATTTTACAGCGAAGCTATTAAGCTTGTACCCAACGCAGGTTTGTATTACAATATTGCACGACTTCATAAGGCAATGGAAAAATACTCCGAAGCCGTTGCTTATTTTAAGAAGGCACTTGAATATGATCCCGAAAATATCGAGGTGTTATATGCTCTTGCATATCTCCAAGGCGCTCAACGACAATTTGATGAAGCTGATCAGACTTTGCAACAGTGTGAAAGAATTTGTGTACTCAATAACGATAAAAAGAATCTTGATTATTGCCGTAAGTTGCAGCAAATGGTAAAAAAGAAGCTCAATCTGCCTTTACAAGCGCCTCCGCAACGATTATTGTCCGAAGACGAAACAAAGATCAAATATCGCCTTAATAAGTTTGGAAAAAGTAAGCAGTACGGCGAAATAATGCAATTAAAACCTATTGTGGAGATCATTGGCCCGATTAACAACGGAATTAAAAGGAATGCTGAAGATAACTATACTAGTTTTCTGATCTCCAATGGAAGTCCAGATGAGACTGTAGAACTCTCTTTCGCAATGAATCTCAAAAAGGCTCTTGTAGAACCCAAGAAAACAGCAATAAACGTAGAACCTGGGGAATTTTCGGAACTTACATTTAAAGTGATAGCCGATAATGCCAAAGCAGACACAATCAAAGGACACGTGAAAATTACGTCTAAAGTGTTAAAAAAGAGAAAAGGAGGCACTTTTGACATTATTAGAACGATGACAGATATCATTGTCCCTTTCGGAGGGTTGATGCTCACCCTTGTACGCAAACCTTTTGAGAAACCAGATGCCTCTAAAGACTTTACATTAGCGCTTATTTGAATACTCTTTTCAGTTCCTCATCATATATTTTTGTTTAAACTTTCTAAACACTTTCAAAATCAGATACAGAAAACTCACTTTTCAACAATGCGCGTGCAAGCAGCCTAGCTACTTTTAGTGGCTCAGTAACTGCACCTTGAAGGACAAAGCGATCTAAAATTACCTGTGCTTCCTTTATCTCCATTCCGTAAACACGGACAAAAATATGATGTCCAGTATGTAGTTTCATTTCGTTTCTTGGTCCATTTTTCTTGTATACTGAGATGCGTTGCTCCCAATCTTTAAAATGTTCTTTGAAATATTTTTCCAGCCCTTCTTCAGATTCTTCATAGGTTACACAAATAAGAGGTAATGTCAATTGTGTATAAAGTTCTTCCAAGTCGATCACGTTATACCAACTAATGACACAACCATTGAGCATCAGTAGATTGATATCGTTTCTATCTAGTCTTTCAAATAGTCTCAACACACCTGCCGTTCCATCCATCCCCCCTACCGTTAGCGTCGTCATGCCGATCCCATCAATAAGTAATTGATCACCTCTCATTACAACGCCAGCAAGCACAGATCGAGAGCTTACTCCTTTAATAAAACTTTCTGCAATTCCTAGAACTCTTTGTCCTTTTTTGTGCAACCTGATAGGCATAAAACCGCCTTTTCTATAACGTTTTTTGAAAACTACACCTTGTAAATTATTCTAAATATTGCATTAAGTATTGACTGCATTTTTCAGCACCATTTAAGTCGATATGAACATGTTGTGCGATATTTTTCAGTTTTACCGCTTCTTCAATCATATTTAACCAATCGCCTCTAAGAAAACGTTCTGGAGGTAAAAATTTTGCTGTATTAAAAGTTTCAAGTTGTTGGCCCATTAAGATATCTTCGATATAGTTAGAACGAATCGTATAGATCATTGGTATTCCGTTTGCAACACATTCACTAACAATGCCGTAGCCAAGTTTCGATATAACAAGATCACAGGCCGCAACATAATCTTGTGAATTAGGATCTTCCGATGGAATGAATCGAATATATTTCTGAGGTTCAACAAACTTTCGTAAATTTGAACTGAGTAAAAATACATTTTTCGAATCTTTTAGGTACGTAACGTCAAAAAACATCTTTCTGATGGTTTCCTTAAATTCATGCCAGCCTAGGGAAACGAATATTAGTTTTTGATGTGGCTCAATATTGAGAGTTTCCTTTATATTATCGGGTTGACGTGTTCGCTTTCTTACTACTAAAGGAACAGATAACTTTTCGGAAAAGGATTCATTCGAAGTAGCGAAAGGAAGCTCCAAGAGTAAATCTGCCAATTCATAATATGATGAAATCTTTTTTAATACGCCCAAAAGATCTCCATGTTCTTCTTTTTGATATAGATATTCATAGATGTCGTACCAGTTAAAATTACTAATCCCAACACAAGGTATATTCAATTTGTTAGCTACCAGAAAAGGCAAAGGAGGAATATCACATATAATGAGTTGAATATTATTATTTCGACAAAAGCGATGTTCTTCATTTAGAAACGTTTTTTCCGTGGCAACCATTTGTCGAATAACCTTAGAGGTTTCTAGAATATCAATGAGAAAACCCGAGGTATATATAACACCTACATCGCATTCTTGATGTACGATTTCTATTTTTGCTTCGTATCTCTCAGACAACGAATTCATAAAAAGCCATTTTGGAACATTCGTTTTAACAAAAATTTCTAAATCAGCCTGTGACAATAACTCTCGAATGATGGCTATCATCCGCGTCGCATGACCAAAACCATGAGCACTGAGATAAAAAACGACTCTAAGTTCCATTGTTGTCACGATATATTGTTGAGACTGTTTGTTTACATTCTAAGATACGCTCTAAAATATAATAATGAAATAAATAGCTAAGGTTTTTTACGGTCTAGCAATTCATTAAGAAGGCTTCATAAAGTCGGTCTACTTAATTCTATCCCATTTTCAGTAATTTTATACTGAATTTGCCTCATAGGATGCTCACTGCCGCGTAACTTAGAGATTTGAAGCACTCTTATGAAATCGTCTGACTTTGGTATGATTGCAAGTTTAATAACGCCGTCCACGAGATATTCTTCTATTTGATGAACCGAAGAAAGAACTTCGTTTGTAATAAGAGTTGTGGCATTTGTTCGTCTCAATAGATTTATTAGTTGAATCATGTCTCTTCTAGCTCTAATGGGATCTGTATACAGTGATATAACTGATGTTGCACTGTCTAACACAATCCTTTCAACTTTATCAATGTCATCCTCAGCCTCAACGACTGCTTCCATTAACCTGTTAAACAAAATAGAGCTTCCAAAGTCTTCTGCTGCAGGAATCTTGCTTAAATCTCTCATAATCAAAAGCCCTTTTTGTTCTAGTTTTTCAAGATCCCACCCAAACGTTTTCATATAGCGCACAATATGGTCTCGACTGTCTAGTGTAGTAATAATCATGCTTTTCTCGTTAAACTTTAGTGCACCAAAATAAGCATACATACACCCAAATATGGTTTTTCCAGTACCGGGCCCTCCGGTTATAAGATAAATTGCGTTTAGTGGTAGACCTCCAGAAAACTCGTCAAAAGTTAGTATTCCTGTTTTAATTTTGGGCATTTCTTCCATCTTGATCCCCCAATGTGATTAATGCCGATATAAATAGCTTAGGTAAATTAAGACCCATTACATTATGCGATTAGCATAGAATACTATTTCTTAATTAATTAGCTTACTATATATATTAATTTTATTAAAAAATACAACTTTGTGCGAATATTACATAGAAAGGTTATCAATTTTATTAAACTTGTACTACATGAGTACAAGAATTTATTACAAATTGGTGGTGCGTGAACATATACATTCTACAAAAGCAAAATCAGAATACAATGACCAGAATCACATAATTGGAAAATGTAATTCTAGATGAAATGTTTTTTCGCTACAAGCAGAGAGTTTGTGAAAATCAGGCATAGAATTTATGTAACTTAAAACCAAAAATATCTTAATGGATTTGAAGTTGAACTAACATCCTGCATTAGCTGAGCGCGTTTTGTGGAGGCTCTAGTAATTAATGATAGAGAATAGTGGGAAAAAGGTGAAATGCGACATGAAAAATGTGTGTTTCAATTGTAAAGCTAATTCTATACTTGAAAATCCTGCAGGAGAACAGATATTCTATCATTGTATTTCTTGTGGTACAGATATCTTATGCAAAATGGCTATCGGACAACAGTTTGACAAGAAAACAAATAGAATGAAAGAAACATGCCCTAAATGTAGAGGCAAATTACTAATACTTCATTTTCCGCTCAATCTTGATGAGTTAAAAAAACTGAATTCGTGAAGTCATTTCATTCAAGAGCACAGAAAAATCAAAGATAAATCGTTAAGCCATCATACGCTGCTTTTACATTCTCAAATTTTTTCAAGTTCGATTCTAGTTGGTCGTGGGGAGCACATAAGTGAGATAAATGTATTAAATATGTTTCATTTGGTTTTACACGTTCGACAAATTCTAGTATATCTGGAAAAATCATATGATTATTTCGAAATAGATTAAAATCAAAAATAAACTTTTTGAACCGCTTTATTGTATCGTCATTATTATCAATAAAACAATCTACTATGAGGATATCTGGATTCTTTGGATTGGTGATAAGTTCAAGACTTTTATTGGGAATATTAAGACCAGTATCTCCCGTAATAACTAATTTTTTATCATTTTCTGGTTTTTCAATTACATAACCCACTGGTCTAGTAGGACTAGTTGCGTGTAAGACTGGAAATGCTGTAAACTGAACTCCGCCATATTCGATGGGATGGAAAGGCAAGATTTCCCGATTTTTGTATCGAATGGATTTCATGATCCCACCCGAAGAAAGGATGTAATTAAGAGTTTCTTCTGTTCCAAAGATCTCTACTGTAGGTATACGTGTGCGATAGAAATCGCCAAAACCGCTTTGGTGATCGTAGTGTCCATGTGTAAAGAAAATTGCATCAATTCTGTCAATATTGCTTCGTATGAGTTGAGATCTTAGATCTGGTCCTGTGTCAATCAATATGTTTTTATTAGTGTCAAGTACTTCGATTAAAATCCCAAAACGCGTTCTTGAAAAAGGAATACCTCTTTTTCGAGCAGTTTTGCAGGTTTCGCAGTGGCAGTCCCACTTCGGTGTCCCAACTGAGTCCCCTGAACCTAAAATCGTAATTTTCAATGACACTCTTTAAAGCAACCTCATTTCGCTAGTTAAGTGCACAAAAAATCATTTTGCCATTTCAGTGAAAAAGTACTCAATGAGATTTTCCAAAGAAACAGGCTTTTGAGAACCACTGTTCATGTCTCTCACTGTCATTTCTAATTTCTTGGCTTCTTTTTCACCGATAATTATTACATAGGAGATATTTAACTTGTCTGCAAATTTTAATCCCGCTACTATTCCCTTTTCTTCAAGATTCAAAAGAACAGGAAAACCAGCACGTCTTAAGCGTATTGTAGTTTGAATGGCGAGATTTCTTTCTTCTTGAGTTAGATAAAGAACCAATATCCTAATTTCGGGGCTTGGAAACTCATAGTTTTGTTTTTCAAGTGCGAGATGACATCTATCAATACCTATTGCATAGCCAGTAGCAGGAACATCCTTTCCGCCAAATTCCGAGATTAATGTATCATATCGTCCGCCGCCGCCTAAAGCGGACGCACCCATTTCTGGAACGAACGCTTCAAAAACACTGGATGTATAATAGTCAATTCCTCGTACAATTCCTAAATCGATTGATATTTGTCCTGTGTATTGGTATCCATCAAGTACTTTGACAATTGCACACAGATTTTCAATTGCGGTTTTTACATCTTGACTTTCGACCAATTCTAGGAGTTGGTCAGTAACCTCTATTCCACCTTTAAGGTGTGGTAATAGACGGAATGCTTCCTTTAACTTATCTTGAAGGGGTAGCACCTCAAGTTCATGCTTTAAAGCATCAAGATTTCCCTTATCAATGTTTTTTCGCAATTCTGCGGCATCTGAAAGGCTGATGCCTGCTTCCTTCACCAATGCTTTAAATACTCCGACATGCCCCAAATTAATCCTAACATCTTTTAGACCTATATTCTGAAGTGCTTCAACAAGTATAGCTACAACTTCCGCATCAGCCTCAGGTGTATTAACTCCAAGTAATTCTACTCCCGCTTGCCAGAATTCTCTGTGTCGTCCACTTTGAGGTTCTTCATATCTGAATTGAGGTCCAATATAAAACAGTTTTATTGGTTTTGAATAATGTTGCATTTTGGTAGCAACCACTCGGCATACAGGATTGGTGTTTTCTGGACGTAACGCAAGCAAACGTCCCCCTTTATCTTCAAAAGTAAACATGCTTTCAATAAGTTCATCACCAGTGCCAAGTTTTAGCGCATCAAAGTATTCGAAGGTTGGAGTTCTTATCTCAGCATACCCCCAGCGCGTAAAAGTGTTTCTAAACCTCTCTTCGATAAGCACTCGTTCCGCACACTTTTCAGGTAGAAAATCCAATGTACCTCGTGGCGTCTGGTATTTCATAATCCTCGCCTCTAAACTCTTAAATCTTAAGTGCTTTCAACTAACCATAAGTCAGTCTGTGAACTACCCCACCCTGACGGCTGGGGCTTCCTGCGAGTCCTCCTAACTCCCTACCGGGGGAGAAACTTTCGTTTTACAGTTGGCTGTGTGTCGCAGATTATCGAGAAATTCCCGATAGCCCGTCCACTTGGCATTCTGTGATAGGTAACGTTTCATGAGCACCACGCAACTATTTTTGTCTCTGGCAATCACGTTACCACACTCACAATTCATAACTCGCTGCCAGA
>JAEOSO010000057.1 GCA_016840315.1 Candidatus Borrarchaeota archaeon
GCACTTTTTCCTGAAATTATGCAGGGCGCATTTTTAAGATCTTTAATTGCACGTGCGCCAGTGAGAAACATCGCGCATTTCATCTCAGTGACAAGAATATCTATAGCAGATTTAACTGCCTCAACATCTCCACTGAAAGCGGGGGCAAGCAATGGCGCGGCTATTCCTATACCATCTGCGCCTAGTGCTAGCGCTTTAGCTATGTCCAGGCCATTTCTAATTCCACCGGAAGCAATTATTTCTACTTGAGAAGTTGCATGTGCTACTTCAACCGTGCTTACCACTGTAGGCAAACCCCAGTCCCAGAATATTGTTCCAAGCCTCTTTAAACGCTCTAAACCCTGTTCCTCAGCTCGATATACTTCAACCGCAGAAAAACTTGTTCCTCCTGCTCCTTGGACATCTATTCCTGCTACACCCGCTTTTTCAAGCAAAGTAGCAGTTTCTTTTGAGATACCTGCTCCAGTCTCTTTTGCTATTATTGGAATATCTAGTTCGTCAGTAAGTTTATCAATTGCTTGAATCACTCCGAAATAGTCTGAATCTCCTTCAGGTTGAATGGCTTCCTGTAATGCATTTAGATGGATCGCCAAAGCGTTTCCGTCAATAATTTCTATAAGTTTTTTTGCTTCCTTTAGTTTAATAGTACCGTCTGCCAGTTGCGGTGCACCAATATTTCCAATTAAGAAGGCATCAGGTGCATATTCTCTGGCAATTGAATATGTTCTTTCTAATTGAGGATTTTCAAGTGCAGCTCTTTGGCTTCCCAGGCCAAGACCTATTCCAAGCTCTTGGCACGCAATTGCAAGAGTTTTGTTGATCTTTTCAGCAACTGGATGTCCACCTGTCATAGCGCTAATTATTATTGGAACAGCAAATTCATGCCCAAATATTTTGGTTTTGGTGTTAATATTGACTAAATTTGATTCTGGAAGTGCACAGTGAACAAGTTCAACATCTTCGAATCCCGGAGTTTTTTTCGCTTTGACATCTTTATTTAGACATATCTTGATATGATCTAATTTTCTTGCTACTGTAGCTTGATTTTTCAACATCAAGACCTCCATCTGGTTATATCATTTCCCTGTGAAATAGGTGCCCACTACTTTTCTACCTTTTAAAACTTCTTCAATGATACCTGGCTTCTTTGCATTGACTATTATGACCTCTTTGCCTTCTTTCGTCAAGGGTTCGATTTCCTGTAATTTACCAAACATTCCGCCTGTAACGTCTGAGGCAACTGACTCTTTAGCTAATTTAAGTAAAGTTTCAAAATTCTGATGATTGATTTCAGGTATTACTTCATTGTCAGAATTAAGTAAACCGTCCACATTTGTTCCAAATATCACTTTTTTTACAGCGAGTTCTTTTGCTAAGTAAGTAACTATTTGATCACCCGATAATATTGCAATTCCTTGTGAAATATCCATTACAGCATCTCCAAACAAGACTGGAACAAAACCAAATTTAAGTAAACTTCTTGTTGGCTCAAGATCCATATGCGTGATGCGTCCACTATTAGTAAGGGTGCATGCGGAAGGCTGTACAGAAACAACAGGGATGCCTTCTGCCAGAAATATATCAATAACCGTTTTATTTAATGTCATCATTGCTCTTCTTGTTTCTGAAAAGCCGATTTTTTGCTCAGGGGAGTACCATCCCTTATGGATCTGGTATTTTTTTGCTATTGGGTGACCGAATGATCCTCCTCCATGAACTAGAAGCAGACTTACAGTAGAGGTTGCTGTTGAAACCTCCTCCGCTATCCGTTGAATTGTTTGCATATTTATATGATTTTGTTTTGATTTGTCTGTGATCACGCTACCGCCGAGCTTCAATATTGTCAAATTTTTGAGATATGTGCTCATAATATCCCAACTACACCTTCGTTGTCTAAGTTACCAAACAAGTCAATTAGTAGTATAGGTTAGTAGAATCACAAAAGAAAGATTAGGTTTAATAGAATATCCTTGATTTAGACTATTTTTACTAAAACTGCTTTTGACAAACATATTACCAATAAAAGGGATGACATCACGCTTTATTGCTCTCGTCTAATTCTGCTTTCAAATTCAGAAATAGGTACTTTAAACTCTTCGTTAGTTACAATTTCCCCTCTTTCTTTAAGAATCTCTCGTGCAAGAAGCCAAAATATCAATGAAAGTGCACGTCTTCCTTTGTTATTAGCCGGGATGACAACATCTACATTCTTAGTACCGTTATCAGTATCACAGAGCGCAACTACCGGAATACCTACGCGTAAACCTTCCTTTAAAGCCTGCCTATCTGCACGTGGATCCGTAATCAGGATCACATCGGGCTCTATATATTCTTCAATATTTGGATTGGTTAATGTTCCCGGAATGAACCGCCTCGACATGGCTTTACATTTGATCGCATCGCAAAGGGCCTCAATAGGTTTAAAACCGTAAGCCCTGGCTGATACTACAAGGATTTTATCGGATTCATACCTTGATAAGAACTTTGCTGCAGCCCTAATTCGCAGATCTGTAGTCCTTACATCAAGAACATAAAGCCCATCATTTCGAACCCTGTAAATAAAAGGCTTCATACTTTTTGTAGCAATTTGTGTACCAATATGGATTCCGCACGCAAGGTATTGGTCTAACGGGACTAGTAAATCCTCTTCAGTTGGTTCCATTTCGCTAATTCTTTAGACCTCCTGAATGTCTAGATAAGAGGGCAGATGTATCTATGCGAGAGATTTGTTTTGTTTAACAGTTCATTTCTTCAAAGTTAAAGTTTTATATCTTTTGTTTTTGCATTTTTGCTTTCTATATTTTTACAATCTATGAAGTATCTTCTGTACCAATTCTGAATCGAAAGTGCAAAAGAGTTGATGCTTCCTCTTATTTTTTAAAAAGAAGTATTTCTCGATTAGAATAATATCTTGGCTATTTCAGTTCTTATATCTTCTCTCATTCGTCTGAGTCTCGCTTCGAAAGTGTTATCTATTATTATCGTTTCATCAGTATTGGTTACGATTGGTCCTCCAATGCTTCGTAAATCTTCTTCCATCACTTGTAGTGCTGTTGGAGTATTTGTTTTCTGTGTTACGGATTGCTGAACTTGCTGTGTATTCATATGTTTCCCATGACCTGTTTGAATCTTTACTTTGAGATCTCCCCCACCTAAACCACAAGCAGCCTCAATTAATAAATCATTAAGTATGCTGATGTATTTCGTTGAGTTCGCTATTTCTTTTAATTTCTCCCATGCTTGATCGAAAGCCTGATTAATCAGTTCTTCCTTACTTTCTAGTAAATTCGTCCTAGTAGTAAGTTTAGCTTTTGCGATTTCCCTTCTCAATCTGAGGTCTGCTTCTTTTTGAGTTTGTTCTATGATGTTTTTAGATAATCTTTCTGCTCTTTTTTTCGCATCTTCTGAAATTTCGTTGTCTATTTGATTTGCACGATTTAAAATCTCTTTTGCTTTTTCTTCTGCATTTGCTAAGATCTCTTCTTTCATCATGCCGAAAACGTCAGTCTTAGATTCTGCCATAAGAATTCTACCTCAATAATTATATGATAAACGATACATCGCCAACAGAGTAATAATTACATTATAACTTTTTTGCTTCAGGGTTTGTAATTTATAATTAGCTTGCTGGCGAGAAGTTCCCTCCCTAAAACTGTAGATAGTCTACGTTCCTTAAAGGGGCAAAGGTTTATCCTTAAATTGTTGTTTAGCAGCGAGCTATGATGACTTGGGCTAGGACTGTGATGGCTGTATTTTCTCAAGTTTATATTCTCGACTTCCCAGTCCTATTTTTTCTGCAGCGATCAAGAGATTTCGATAGTCAATTTCTTTCAATATACCTTCTAGCTTATCTGCCCCGGATTCCAATACGCCACATTCCTCTGCCATTGAACCTGGTATGCCTGTTGCTGCGTTAATTAAATCACAAGAGGCTTGATCAATTGCTAATGGATCTGAAGAACCTAGTATACCGATATCAGGGACTATAGGGAGATCGTTCCAGCCCTTTTGGAGGTGCTCGCAATCGCAGTTCCAGTCAATTTCGAGAAGGAAGTTAAAATTGTAGATTTTACCACCAATGGTGTTGACAAAAGCCGTTGCTAGATCAGCGATGCCTCTTTGTAATACTGTATTATCAGTTCTCTCTGTTTCGATAGCCTTTTTTGGGCATTTTACAACGCATGCATAGCAGAATATGCATTTCTCTTCGTCAATTACAGCCTTATTATTTTCTTTTTTAACTACATCAACTGGGCATGCCGCAATGCAAGGAGCGATCGAATACTCTGGAGAACCGTCACAGATGGTTGGATTTACTTGTGGTTTGCGCGTAAAATGGACTAATCCTTTACTTGTCTTGCCTGCACAACCCATACCGATGTTTTTGATAGCACCAGCTGGTCCAGCGAACACATGGCCTGTGAAATGTGCGACACTTATAAGAAAATCGACCTTCGTGAGCATTTTTGCAAAAGTGACTTCTTTGAAGAGGTTTCCCTCAAAATTTATAGTTGTTATATCCGTGCCAAATTGGCCATCGGCAATGATTATTGGCGCTCCTCCCATAGTTTCTTGAGTAAATCCATGCGATGTCGCTATCTCTAAGTATTTCTGGGCTGTACCTCGTGGGTTTGTGAGCCCTAATCCAGTAGTATCTGTGACGAATGGCTTGGCACCCCAGTTTTTTAGGTGTTCTACCAATCGTCGGACGTAAAATGGACGGATATATCTTGTTGATAAAGGTGCGCCCATATGAGTCTTTACGGCTACTAGATCACCCTTAGAAATTTTATCTTTCAGCTCTATTTCGATCAAAGTGTCAAATTTGGAGATAAGGCTCTCCGCAGAACTCCTTGCTCTAGCGTCTGCAATATAAACCGTTGGTACTTCCATCTACTTTCACCATTTGGACTTGTGTCAGTAATTCATCCATAAAAACCATTTCACTATGGAATATCATTTCATTCTCAAATGTTTAACATTATCGGCGGGAAGTCCCCTTCCGACAGGTGGGGGATGAAAGCCGCTAGCTTTATATAGCTTTCTGCACAGAAGAGGTGTGATGAATATCGGGAGGAAAGCAGGGATACAAGACTCCCGGTAGGATGCCATAAGAGGCGGTCCTGTGAGCGAGGATTCGTACAGTTGCTAACCAGCGCGGGTAGCCGCGAAGGTAACAGTAGGATAGCATTTGACGAATTCCTATGGTGTGATGCTGGAATTGAAGATTCCTATCACAGAATGCCAGGTGGACGGGCCATCCTCAAAAGGGGATGATCTGCGACATACAGCCGAACGTAAAACGAAAGTTTCCCGCAAGGGTTGGGAGGACTCGCAGGAAACTTCATCCGTCAGGATGGAGTAGTTCACGTATGTTACTTTATTGCCGTCTCAGTTTCACTTAAAAAGTATTTCTGTTGTTTTTAGATAAGGTAGGTGACTAGAGTTTGAAATTAGAGAAAATAGATGAAGCCGAATCTGCTATCTCTTGCGATGAATGTGGTGCTAGCGCAGAAATGAGATTTCATGACGATAAAGACGACATAACTCACTATTGTTTGCATTGCTTTTTAAACAGGCATGATCGCGATAGAATACAGTGGTACAGACGCATTTGGTTGTTGAAATCAATGATGGACTATGAAGAAAAGAAGAATAAACCAAAGCAACCTAAATGGGGTATCCAGGGATTATATGAAAAATAATACTATTTTCTTATTAACACAACAAGAGAAATGGGAAAGGAACAACTCCCATGGTATCAAAACCTCAAAAAAATGGGTTAATTTATTTTACGAAGTTGATAGATATTTTGTCTCATATCGTTCAGGTTTGGCAATCTTTTAATCATTCTTGCGTCTAACAATTTTTTAAGAGCGTAACGCACCGTTCTGGGCGCAAGATTACATTGACGCAAAATATCTTTGGCAGTTAATGGTCCATCCTTTTTAAGCAAATCATAAACAACTCTTGCACTCGGGGGTATCTTCTTTTCTTCTGTAATTGGTCTAAATTCTCTGGAAACATCCATTTCTTCAACAGCTGACATCTATACACCTCCTATTTAAACATTATTATATCGCCATCTATCTATATGACAGAGGCATATATAAACCTTTGGTGTAAAAACCACTAGAAAAGTTGAGATTTCAAACGATTAATGATAATCTGCAATTTGGTCTAATATTTCGATGAAAAATGATTTAATGACGACCTTTTCACTCTTAAGTCTTAAAAATTCATTTAGGAATCGGCAGCGAGTTCCTGACTAGATAATTATGCGATCTGCTGCACAACTTTTTAATTTCCCTAATCAAAATAATTAGATAATTCCCAATAGATTATCTTATGAAGACAATTTTCCAAAGTTCTCGCAGTGGATTAGATTGCTTGCGGAAATATTCTCTCAAAAAAAGCCAATAATTGGTGTAGTGCATTTACCTGCACTTCCAGGTTCACCACATCATTCGAAAAATCTTGATGAAATAAGCAAATTTGCTATAACTGATGCTCGTTCAATGGAGGAAGGAGGCTGTGATGGTCTCATCATCGAAAATTATTGGGATCAACCATTTCTTGAAAAAATTGCAGTTGAAACGGTTGCTTATGTGACAAAAATAGCATGTGAAATTAAGCAGAACGTTTCCTTGCCCATAGGTATAAATGCATTGCGTAACGATCCGTTTGCTGGATTGGCTATCGCCCATGCTATAGGTGGGAAATTTATTCGTGTTAATGTATATATAGGTGCCGCAGTGGTTGGCGCTGGGATTGTACAAGGATGCGCTGCAGAGTTACTACGATACAGAAATAAACTTCGTTCTGATGTGAAAATTTTTGCAGATATTTCCGTCAAACACGCTATTCCTCTTGTGAGAATTCCCATTAAGCGTGAAGCAAGGGAAACCGCTTGTCGTGGTAAAGCAGATGGATTAATCGTGACCGGTGAAGAAACAGGATCCCCTCCGCAACTTGAGACCGTAAAACGCGTAAAAAATGCTGTTCCCGATGTTCCGATAATTGTGGGAAGTGGAATTAATTCGAATAACGTACAAGAACTACTTAAAGTAGCAGACGGAGCGATTGTTGGCAGTTCTTTAAAACAAAATATAGCTGGACCAATTGACGCAAACAAAGTAAGAACATTAGTTGACGCTGTTGTACACTTACGAAGTGATTGACTTGACAAGATCGGAGAAACGTCTGGAAGTTGCAAAAGAAGCAGCACGCTTGCTATATTATGGCTTAGCTACAGAATATATATTTGCAAAAAAACGTGCTTCACGTTCGCTTCGTATACGTTCCCTTCCCAGTAATAAGGAAGTCGCTCTTGAATTAGACAATTTGACAGACTCTTTAGAAGGCGAAAAAGAACGAAAAAGACGTCTTATTAACCTGAGAAAGGAAGCCCTTACCTATATGAAACTTTTAGAGCAGTTTAAGCCGGTTTTAAAAGGTAGTGTATGGCGTGGAACAATCACAAAACGTAGTGATATTGACATTGTAATCTATTCATCTGATTTTTCTCAACCTTTAGCAGTTCTAAATGAGCATAAGATCCGTCCGGAAGTTCAGTATACCACAAGACATAATGGATCAAGTAGCAAATCCTATGTTCATTTGATTTTCGTATCTCCCTTGGGAATAAATGTGGAGATTGTTATACGACCTCCAGAAGAACAAGGTATACACGAGACATGCGAAATCTTCGGTGATATAGTCAAGGGATTTACACTTTCAGAGCTGGAATATGTCCTCAAAGAAGATCCAACAATGAAGTTTTTACCTGATTAAATACTATTTTTTAGTATGATGCTTTGCCGATATGTAAAAAGAGGAGACGGTATGAGGTTGATGACCACACTCCCCCTCTTATCCTTCAAACAGAGAATCTCCACATAACCACGATCCATCAGACAGTTCCTTTCCGCCGATTTTTTTCAAAAATTCAAAATTCCCGCTGGTATATTGCTCATTTGTCGTTTCTCGCATCATTTGAAAAAGCCTTTCAAAACCTTTTTCTCGGCACTCCCTCCATGTTTCCTCTGGCACAGGTCTTTTGTAACGCGGGACGACATTTGAATCGGCTGGCGATTTTTTGTATATTGGATCATCCGCCCATCTTATATGAATGCCTACGTCCCATGAGCCACCGCGGAATTTTCTGAAAACTATTTGTAGAGCAAAGGTGTTTTCTTTATATTCATAAGGAATGACTTCCGTTATCGCCGAAAACAGGGTCACTTGGTAAAATGGCGTTGTTTCTAGTTTTTCGAAATAACGGTTTACGACTTCCTTGAACAACGGATTGTATTCAACAACTATTTGGGCGTTAAGTCGTCCAAAAACCTTTTTTGGATGACCCGCACAAGAATATTTTGTTGGTGACCAGAGATACATTCTTTGAGTTATTTCTATTATTTCCGCATCTAGAGGGTATCCCCGTTTTACCAAGGCTTTTTCGGGCAGATTTTTAATCGTTTCCCACTCATCGGGATCGAGTATGCTTGCCAATTCGTCAAAAGATTGCACACTCATCTAAATCAACTCAATTTCTCCGCATCTAATTTTTCGCTTCTTCTGGATCGAATACATCATGTCCTAAATAACTCGCCAAATAAGAATAGTCATGAATCATACCACCCCGGTCTATTTGAACTGTAGCAAGTTTTATATAAGATACAAGGCGGAATGTTACCCGCACACAGCTGGTAGCACGTTCTTGCGCATGAGACTGAACCATCTTAGAGATCCCATGCCTCAAGTATTGATGGGGATGGATGACTCGCAAAGGATGAAAAAGGTGATACCTCCATGAAAAGATACTTTGGTTCTTCAGGTGTTAGGGGTGTTGTTGGAGATTTCATAACTACTGATTTGGCAATGAAACTTGGCCTAAGTCTTGCATCGTATCTTGGCGAAGACTCATCAGTACTTTTTGGACGAGATACAAGAACTTCTGGAGAAATGCTTGAACGTGCATTTGTTTCAGGTTTGTTATCTGGAGGCTGCAATGCTGAACTTATTGGGATTTTTCCAACCCCGGGTGTTGCATATCTTACTAAAGCATTGAATAAAGATGCTGGAATTATGATAACTGCGTCTCATAATCCCCCACCTTATAATGGATTTAAGTTCTTTAGCAAACATGGTGTCGCGTTCCTGCCAGAGATGGAGCAAAGATTAGAAGAGATCCTTATTTCGAATGCGTTTAATTATGCAAATTGGGAAAGAATAGGCTCTGTAAAAAAGAGCAACTCAACTTCTCCTTATTTTTCTATGCTATATGACTTCTCATTTAAGAAAAAATGGCGTGTAGTACTTGATCCAGGTTGTGGTGCGGCATCAGTTGTTGCTCCCTTAGTTTTTCGTAATGTAGGCTGTGATGTAATCGCTCTGAACTCTCAAGTTGATGGACATTTTCCTGCACGAAGCTCTGAACCAATAAAAGAAAATCTTCAAGGTTTGATGGAAGCAGTATCTGGATTAGGTGCTGATATTGGCATCGCATATGATGGCGACGCTGATCGAATGGTTGCAATTGATGAACAAGGTAATTTTGTACCATCCGACAAACTTTTGGCGCTTTTTGCACTTTTCATGATTACGCAAGAGGAGGATCCGAATAAGGAAAAAATAATTGCGCTCCCTATTAATACTTCTGATGCTACAGATGAATATGTTCGTGAATCAGGCGGTAAAGTCATTCGAACAAAAGTTGGTGACGTATACATTTCCCAGGCCTTGCTTGAACACAATGGTATCTTCGGAGGAGAACCTATCGGAGCCTGGATTCATCCTCAATACCACCTTTGTCCAGATGGGATTTTGTCTTCGCTGTTACTCCTAAAGTTTCTTGATGAAATGGATTCTCCCATTTCAGAATTGATCAAGAACGTGCCTGATAGGTGTAAGGTAAGTCTCAAAATTAAGTGCAAAAATGAACGAAAACCTAGCGTAATGGAGTATGTTAAAAAAACGCTACCAAGTCAGTTTGATGTTACTGAAAACATTTTACATCTTGATGGCATTCGTATTGATCTAAAGGATGGATGGATTTTGATTAGACCATCTGGTACTGAGCCACTGATGCGCGTCACGACAGAGGCAAAAGAACAAACACAAGCAGAAAAATTATTAGAAATAGGCAAAAGAGTTGTAGAAGAGGCATTAACTACTGTTTAAGACAATCATTATTCCGATAACATCATCTTTTCGAAGTATTTTCGAATTCTTTCGAAAAACTCATCAAAAAACTCTATTTCAACTTCGAAAGGTGAAATTTCTCGACGGATTTCTTCAGCATTAAACAGATTTTCCATCTCTCTAATGCCCTTTCTTAGGAGTGTTCCCATAAGTACTTCCATAAGCAACTGAATTTGTTCTTGAGTTAATACATCCTTCTGTAATGCTTCAGAGATAACCTCTATTGAATCATTGATCTTTCCCTGACACTTACGGACTATCCATTGAGCTGTTGATCTATATTTAACTTCCTCAAATTCTTCTGAGATCTCCTTAAAAGAACGCCCTTCGATAAAAGCTTTTAAAATTTTTAGGTGCGCAGGAAGTTTGTTTTTCTTGTGACTCATATAATTCACCGCAAGGAAACTCCCCTGTTTACGGGGGAGATGAATTGCGTTCTAAACGATATGCGTGTTAAGATTTTAAAATCTTCTTTTTTACCGTTTTGTGTCAGACGTTTCCCTGTCTCTACGCTATGTAGACTTAATCGCTTGTTGTGGGTATACCCGCCGATATAGCATAACCCGTAGTTGCTGTGTGTTACTAATGTGCCGCGTTTTAGCCCTAATGAGATTGTTCCGCCGTACCTCTTTCGTATGCCGCCTGGTGAATAGTTGAATCTATGTAATTGGCGTCTGTGAAATTGTAACGGTGTTACATAGTACAGACTTTGTGTGGTAGGAT
>JAEOSO010000006.1 GCA_016840315.1 Candidatus Borrarchaeota archaeon
GAATCTGTGCTGCCTTTTCTATGGCGTCATCAATGGGCACTTTTTTGAGTTTCCCATTTTCTCTTATCATTGGAGCTGTGATTCTGTGAGACACATCATTGGCTGACATGAATTTTGCTGTGCCGAGGACACAGGCGTTTACAGTTTCCACAATTTTGCCTTTTTCTACATATATTTCAATATCGTCGCATAAACATCCACAAAAAGGACAGATGACGTCTTTTACAACAGTTTGTTTGCTCATCTTTTGGTTCACTGATCCCCCTCAAGGAAACCCCTGCCCTTGAGGGTGGGCAGGAATTGAGGGTGTTTTTCACTTGTACTAGGGTCTCTCCCCTTTTAAATATATGTTCTGGGATAGAGGTACGTGGTCTAAAGGCACACCTCTCGGAGAAGTGGAAACGGTTAATGACCTCAAGAAGGATGAAGGAGGAAACTGGTATAGCCCGACTCTAGATGAGGATTACTGGGCTGGGCTGCGGTAAACACGCCCATATGGTAGCGTGCGATGAGGTTGAAACTCTTCTGCAAAGAAGAGGACTGAGACCAAGTACAGCTACAAGCCTCACTGCTTTCGCGTGAGGTAGTTTACTTCCTCACTTTTTGAGCGGCATTATTTTTTTCATTAGTGCAGTTGGGGTTAGTACCTTCTCATTTAGAGCAACTTCAATGACGGCTTCGACCCCCTTGTAAGATGGCATTCCTGTTGAATCAGTCTCCGGATTGACTACCACGTTTGCGTATAGTCCCATTGGAATAAATATAATTCCTCTGTGTGGAGCTTGGGTTGATTCAATTCCGCTTACTAATATTGCTCCATAATCAGTCTTAACTTTCACAGTATCGCCATCGTAAATTCCTAGTTCTTTCATGTCATCCGGATCGATATCACACACAGCCGTGCTAAGAACGTAACCTCTAGTGAGTTTTTCACCCTCTAAACTGACTCCTTGCTCAATAGATCGACCGGTAAGGAGGGTGACCTTTTTTGACTTTTTCATTCCCATCTCTTTTCACCATTTTCCTACTGGAAATTTAAGAGGATATCTTGAAAACCAATATAGATGAATATTAGATCTAATCAACGAATTTTCAAATATTGATCTTTCACTTATATAGAATTTGAAAGTTGTCGAAACTTTCATTGATCTCCTCAAGGAAGCCCCTGTCCCTTAGGGTGGGGGGAATTGAGGGTGTTTTTCACTTGTACTAGAGTCTCTCCACTTTTAAATATATGTTCTGGGATATAGGTAAGTGGTCTCAAGGCACACCTCTCGTAGAAGTGGAAACGGTTAATGACCTCAGGAAGGATGAAGGAGTAAACTGGTATAGCCCGACTCTAGATGAGGATTACTGGGCTGGGCTGCGGTAAACACGCCCATGTGGTAGCGTGCGATGAGGTTGAAACTCTTCTGCAAAGAAGAGGACTGAGACCAAGTACAGCTACAAGCCTCACTGCTTTCGCGTGAGGTAGTTTACTCATCTTTCCATTTAAATTTTGCTGATTTTAATGTTGTGAATGATACATTTAGAATCTATTGAAAAGAGTCAGTTGATTTTCAAGATGAGAGGCTGAATGTTGTTTTCCATAAATAAAAATATCTTGTTTTTAAGCTAAAGTAGAATTTTTGCCAAAAACACCAGATAAAAAAGAGCACGTGCTTACTAATACCATGTGATGAAAAGTTCAAAGGAGATAAAGGGAACAGACACTAGATAAACTATATATAACCACTTTATGTATTTCAATGATCTAGTGTCTCAAAATTCATCTCTTGCTGACCCTGTGATCTACTTGAACCCTCATCCTATTCTACTAAAGCGGCTGAATGTAAAAATTATAAAGGTAAATGCGTGACATCCTCCCCAGCCTTTCGGATGGGGCTTCCAGCTTTCCATTGTAGTTCTCGCTCCCTCACGGGAGGCGACGCTTCGCCACGTTCACTACAGGTATGGGCTTACGGAAGCTTACCAGGTTGCACACGCTGCTCACCCTTATCCTGCCCCTTCTTTATCTGCCTGCAGAATGCTATTGATCTTTTACCTGTCTGTCTGACAGGTTAGCACACTGCACACAATAAGGGGATTCTCTTGCCACGCTGGATAAGACCTCATGCACGGGCTTCCTCACGTTTAGCCCTGTCACTTACTGACTGGTCGCTTACAGGAGGATATACCTCCACCCAGTCGGGCATTACGGGTACACTCGCCGTACCATCTATAGGTTTCCAAAAAACTATAAAAAGCCATCGGCTTTCATCCCCTCCCTCTCAGAAGGGGACTTCCCGCCGATAAAGTTAAATATTCAAAAACTGGTTAAAGGACAGTTGATCGCCTCACTTATAGGTGATTATCGGCTGATTCCTATGATCTTGAGGGATAATATCATGCCTTACGAAATTATTATTAATGAAAGGCTGTGTCATGGGTGTAATGACTGTGTTATTGCATGTCCTAAGACCGTATTATGTAGAGATGATCCTGAGAATATGATAATTATTGTAAAGTCAGGAAAGGCTCGTATTATGAAATCTGAGTTATGTGATGGATGCGGAATGTGTATTGAGGCATGTCCTGTCAGGGCAGTAAGAATAATTGTCCCTGCACAAACTGAGGGGTGATGCATTATGCTACCTTTAGTACGAAAAACAGAGGATCCTGATACGGTCACAGCAGAATTCAAACTGTTGACCGTTGATTTAAAGCTTCATTATGATAAGAATCGTTGTACTGGATGTGGAACCTGTATTTTAGTTTGCCCCAAAAGCGCTATTGAGAGAGGACCTGTAGGCGCTGCAATAAAAAAGTCTGGAGATATTGAATGCCCTCCAGCAATCTTGATCGACGAAAATAAGTGTGTTTACTGTGGTACATGCTCTTATATGTGTCCCTTTTTCGCTTTGAAGTTAGAAATAAATGGGGAGCAGAAAAATTTACTTGCTGAAAACAAAGCGGTTCCACCATTACCATCAGAGTTTGTAGACTGTGAAAGAAAAGGAATCAAGGCACGAAAATTATTCAAGGGCAAAATAAAAATCTACCCCGAGAACTGCCCCGGAGGATGTAGCACATGCGCTGACATTTGTCCCACTGGAGCAATCTATGTTCCAATCCCTAAAGAGGGCGGAGAAAGAACACCACGAATTGCGCTAGATGAGGAAAAATGTATCTATTGTGGGGCATGTGTCAATGCTTGTCCAACGAAATGTACAATAATGAGAGATGAAGATCAGTGCCTCTTTGAAACTGAATGTCCTATTGTCTGCGTGAATGAATGTCCTATTGAATTACAGCGTGAAGTCATTTATGATGAAGAAGGGGAATATACGCAATTTTGGCTTGACATAGTAGCGAAATTAAGATCTCCCCTTAAATTCTACGAAAGAATCGAAACTAAGTAATGAAACTATCAAAGAACATTATGCCACTTTGGAGGTGGTGATTAGAACGTCAGAAGAAAAATCTTCTTTAGAAGAAGAAATTCGCATTGGAGTTTTCGTTTGTGAGTGAGGCTTCCAAATCGCTGCTTATGTCGATGTTCCAACATTGACCGAATATGCTTCAACTTTGCCGAATGTTGCCACTTCAGTAAACAATCTGTCTCTATGTACAACCGCTGGTGCAGATCTCATAAAAGATAAAATAGTTGTCTATAATTTAAACCGAATTGTTGTTGCTTCCTGTACCCCTAAGACCCATGAACCTGTTTTCAGAGCCGTGCTCAAGGAACTCGGGATGAGTCCCAGTTATCTTGAATTTGTGAATGTCAGAGAACACGTGGCTTCCGTTCACATGGAAGAACCAGAGGATGCTTTAGAAAAAGCAAAAGCGTTACTGCGGGCAGGCGTAGCTCGCGCTGCCACACTTGAGGACGTTCCTCGAAAGGTAGTCGCTGTAAAGCCGACAGCTCTAGTAATCGGCGGTGGCATCGGAGGATTATCCGCAGCGTTGAACCTAGGTGATGAGGGATTCCAAGTCTATCTGGTTGAAAAAGCGCCCAGCGTTGGTGGACACATGGCGGGTTTGGATAGAACTTATCCTACAGATGATTGTAGCATCTGAATTCTCGGTCCGGTAATGCTTGAAGTTGACAGACATCCAAACGTTGAAGTGATGAGTTATTCGGAAGTAAAAAGTGTTTCTGGTGTGATCGGAGACTTCACCGTAATGGTTGAACATAAGCCTAGATATATTGACGATGTAAAGTGCAATGGCTGTGGAAACTGCTCAACTGTATGTCCTGTTTACGCTCCTAACGAGTTTGACTGCAATATTGGACCAAGAAAAGCGATCTATAAACCATTTGCTCAGGCTGTTCCTAACATCGTTACAATCGATATGGATCACTGCATAAAATGTCGCCTTTGTGTTAAAGCTTGCGAATTAGAAGCAATCAACTTTGATCAACGACCTAAAGTCACAGAATTGCATATAGGAACAATAATCGTTGCCACTGGATTTGAAGAATATAAGCCGTACGGTATCTATGGCTACGGAGAATATGAAAACGTTATAACGCAGAATGAATTCGAGCGCTTATTAGCACCGAATGGACCTACCTTAGGACATTTACGTAGGATTTCCGATGACAAAGCACCGAAACACATTGCAGTGCTACAATGCGTCGGATCTCGGGATCGAACAAAGAATTTACACTGTTCGGGATACTGTTGCATGGTTGGCATCAAGAACGCGAAATTGGCAAAGCTGCATGATCCTGATACTGAAATAACAGTTTGTTACATGGATATAAGAGCCGCTGGAAAAGACTTAGAGGAGTACTATACAAGGTCTAGAAAGCATAAAATCAAGTATTTACGAGGCAACGTTTCAGAGGTAGCAGAAGATCCAGAAACAAAGAATCTAATTCTAACAGTTGAAGACACTTTATCGAATCAGATTAAGACGATCGAGGCAGATTTAGTAATTCTTTCTGCAGCTATGGTACCTGGAGAGGGTACGGTGGACATCGCCAATCTCTTGAAACTTGAGAGAAGTCCAGACGGCTTTATCAAGGAATTCCATAGCCGATTATCACCGATTGACACAAAAGTTCCAGGAATTTACCTGGCAGGCGCCTGTCAAGGCCCAAAATCGGTCGCCGAAACAGTAGCCTCAGCAAAAGGAGCTGCAGCAGCCGCATCGGGCCCGCTGATTACGCGCAAATACGAGATGGAGTTAATCAAAGCGATTGTAGACGATGAACGATGCTCAAGTTGTACGCTTTGTGTCCTTTCATGTCCGTATGATGCTATAACTATGGATGAATCTGGTATCGCGAAAGTAAACGAAGTTGGATGTAGAGGCTGTGGCACCTGCAGTAGCGTTTGCCTGTCTAGTGCTATCACACTTAGATACTACAGAGATGGGCAATTAGAAGCATATATTGATGCATTATTGGCACAGGACGTTGTAACAGAAAAAGTCGCTGCGGAGGAAGAAGCAGGAGGTTAGAACAATGGTTCAGGAACAAAAAGTTGAGGCAAAAGAATTCGTACCTCAGATAGTAGCCTTCGTTTGCTGGAAATGAGGATATGGAGCCGCAGATATAGCAGGAGTCGCAAGAATACAATACCCTGCAACAGTTAAACCGATACGGATTCCTTGTGCTGGACGAGTATCTCCTGATCTTATTATCAGGGCATTACGGAAAGGCGCAGACGCTGTATTAGTTGTCGGATGATATCCTGGAGAGTGTGACTACGAAATCGGCAATATCGTTGCAGAAAAGCAGATTAACTATCTGAAAAACTTGGCTAAATTAATTGGTTTAGACGAACGTCGCATTCAAATGAGATGGTGTTCCGCTGCTGAAGGGGAACGATTTGCAAAGATGGCGATAGAAGTGACAAACGAAATCCAAAAATTAGGACCTAATCCACTAAAAAACCGACCTGCTGCGAAAGAATGATACTCATGGAGAAACTTAAGCCATGAGTTAACGCCCCTGCGAGGGGAGCGGCAGATCTATCAATTCTTTCAGGAGAGTTTACATCCAAATGGAAATCGGAGAATTCTTCGCTGTAAGACCAAAAGAAGGTCTTGAAGAGCTTATGTCCCTTGATATTCGTTTTGGGAATGGTGCAATTCAGGCGATAATGAGTTTTATGTTAAAAAATCAAATAGTAGACACCTTTTTATCATTTCAGGAACGAAAGGATCACTTTACTTTAAAACCCGTTCTTGTAGAAGAACCGAAAGAAATTTTTGATATTTCTCTTTCTCAATTTATTGCTTACAACTTACCTAACATTGATTCTGTTTCTAAGTATGTTGCCTCTAAACTCAATGGGGCAAAAGACAAAAAAATAGGGGTTATTGCGCGGCCATGCGATATTAGAGCTTTCATAGAACTGGCAAAACGCGAACAAGTTTCAATTGATAATCTCTTTGTGATTGGACTCGAATGTATAGGTCGAATAGACGCTAAGCTCCTTAAAAAAGTGCTTAAAAAAGCTGAAATCGACCTTGAAAGTGTAGTTAATGAGAAAATAAATGATGGAAATCTTATATTAGAATTTAATGATGGAACGACACAAAGTTTCAAATTAGGCGAAGAAATTGATATCAGAAGTTACTGTAATCAATGCCCTGAGAAGGTTCCAAAAGAAAATGTTGCTGATTTAACATTCTGGATTGATCATCCTCTAGAAGGAAATGAAGAGATTTTTGAAATTCGTTCTGCTGAGGGTCAAGAAGTATTAGAAAAAGCAGCAACTGAAGTAATAGAAGCAGAAATTCTTTCTGATGAGGATGTACAGCAACTCACAGATTATATTACCTCCTTAGAACAAACTGCGCTTGAATTACAAGAGGCAGAATTCCAAAAGCTGGATGAAATGACGGATGAAGAGCGCTTTGATTACATTATTTCTAACTTTGAAGAATGCACTTCGTGCATGATGTGTATCCGTGCATGCCCTATATGTTACTGCAAAGACTGTAACGTTATACGAAGAAGAAAGGAATTAGATCCTATTATGATTAATCTAACTCGGCTATCACATATTGGTGATACATGTGTCGCGTGTGGAAAATGTTCGGAAGTGTGTCCCAAGTCAATCCCACTCTGCATTATATCAAAGAAATTAGTAGAAGATTCAAAAGAACTCTGGCCTGGCCACAAGCCTGGTCACAATATAGAGGAAATTCCTCCAAGATCTTGGAAGGGAATGAAAGCAGCAAGTAGTGCTGAATGATAATAAATTGATTCAGAATACTCGATAAACAATCATCATTTATGAGGGTGTAACTTGCAAAAAAGTATGACGGCTGAAGACATAGTTGACTACTGCTATCAATGTGGAAAATGTTCAGGAAAATGTCCACTTGGGCATGTTATGAAATCACCTAGAGTCCTGATCCAAGAAATCCTTTTAGGAGAGGATGTAGCAAATTCTAAAGATATTTGGCGATGTCTAACGTGCAATGAGTGCACAGTTCCTGAGTGTCCAATGTCTATTAATTTTGCTGAATTCATTAGGACAGTACGTACCAATGCGGTGCGTGAGGGCTATTTAAACTTCAGAGAAACACATCACGAAATTTTTAAAACTGCAACCAGATTGATGGCAAATCCTGATATCAAGCCAAACAAATTGCTTAACTGGCCAGAGGATGCCAAAATCAGTAAGGAAGGAGAAACTGCTCTCTTTGTTGGTTGTTTAGAGTTTTTTGATAATGTTAGTTATTTTGATGACATGGGTACCAATTATGGTTCAATCTCACCAGACGCTGTCAGAATACTCAACGAATTGGGAGAAATCCCTGTAGTCCTTGAGGACGAGAAATGCTGTGGACATGACGTTTTATGGTCTGGCGATGAAGAAACCTTTCAAAAATTGGCAGAATACAATACAGTTGCCTTTAAGAAAGCTAATGTGAAACGCATTGTGACTACCTGCGCAGAATGTTACCGCACGTTAGCCATAGATTATCCGAATTATGTTCCCGATTTTGATTTTGAAATTATTCATCTTTCTGAATTTCTTGCCAAGAAAATTGATGAAGGACAATTAGAATTTCCGAGACATTTCAACAGAGTGGTAACCTATCATGATCCATGTCGGCTCGGAAGGCACATGGGTGTCTACGATGCCCCAAGGAAAGTGATGGAGAACATCCCAGGTCTTACCTTACAAGAGATGAAGAAGAGTAAAGAAAAAGCGCTCTGTTGTGGTGTCAGTTCTTGGCTTAACTGTGATGATTACGCAAAGGCGATACGAGTAGATAGACTTACCGATGCACAGAACACAGGAGCACAAATATTAGTAAACACATGCCCCAAGTGTGAGATGCATTTTAACTGCCTTAAATGCGAAAAGGGAGAGGACAAACCTTTGGATTTCACAAAAATTGAAGTAATGGACTTTGTAACACTTGTTGCAAAAGCTTTAGGTTTTTAGGAGGCTCATATATGGCTAGCCGTCTCAACGAGTCAAATAATGCGGTCTTGGTAATTGGTGGTGGCATTGCAGGTATCCAGTCATCACTGGATCTTGCAAAATTAGGTTTTAAAACCTACCTCGTTGAAAAACGCCCTAATGTTGGAGGCGGGATGACACAACTTGATAAATTGTATCCAACAATGGAAGACTCGCTTTATTACCTCACTCCTCTTTTTGGTGATCTATTAGAGAATCCAAATATCGAACTCCTTACATATTCTGAGGTAACAAATGTCACAGGATCTGCAGGCAACTTTCAGATAACTATTTTAAAGCACCCTCGTTTTGTTGAAGGAGCAAAATGTGACGCTTGTGACACATGCGCCACTGTTTGTCCCATGGTAGCTGTAGATAATGATTTTAACGTTGGTCTTGGTAGAAGAAAAGCTGCTTATACACCCTTTACTCAAGCAGTGCCAAAAACTTATGTGATCGACAAAGATATTTGTTTATACTTCAATGCCAATAAAATGTGTAAAAGTTGCCAAATACTCTGTCCAAAAGGTGCTATTGACTTTGATCAGAAGCCAGTTGAGACTCAAGTCGATGTTAATGCAATAATCATCGCAACAGGTGTGTCACGGCATGATGACACAATTCTCTCAAAGTTTGGTTATGATTTTGAAAACATACTAACGGCTTTGGAATTTGAAAGAATTCTAACTCCGAATGGACCTACAGAGGGGCAAATAGTTAGAATCTCTGATAGACAGACTCCTGAAAGCATTGCATTCATTACCTTAGACTCATCAACATCACAAAAAGCGGGTGCAATAAAACAGGCTATTCGTGTCAAAGAAAAAAATCCTAATATCGAATGCTCCGTTCTTATGAATGGAACTTTAGAAAATGAGGTGTTTGCCAAATTCATTCAAAGGTCAATAGAAGACGGTGTCAGTTATATTGATGGAAGCATTTCTGCAGTAGAAGAAGATCCAGACAGTAAAGATTTGGTCATCCAATACGAAGATAAAACAAAAGAAACTAATGAAATAAAAGTTAATACGGCTGTTCTCTTTGATAAGTTGCTTCCCTCTGAAGATATGACCCAATTGGCTTCCGTTTTAGGTTTAAAACTGAATAAAAAAGGGTTTTTCGTTAAGAAATCGAAATCAGAACCCCTTGAAACAAAAAATCCTGGAATCTTTGTAATAGGCGATGATCTGCAACAGGAAAGCATTATTGCAGCGATGACAGATGTCAATGCTGTCGTATCAAAAATTGTTTCGCAATTTGCACCACCGGAATTATGGACACCAAAAGCATTCGTTGAAACAGAATACTGTATTGGTTGCGGATATTGTAGAGAAGCATGTCCCTTCTATGCTATTAGTCTCCAGGTAGTAGAACTAGAGTTACCTGTGGTGGAGGTGGTTGGCATCTCACTTAAAACAAGAAAAGCGCAGGTACATGAGAGCCTTTGTAGAGGTTGCGGAATCTGCGTTTCAGAATGTCCTGTTCAAGCTATCAGATATGGTGATCCAGAAACATTGGAGCAGGTAATCTCTGCTCTTACTGAATAGTTTAAAATTGATGTTCAAAATCTGACATAATGGAAAAATTAAAAGAAAAAGGCTAAGATCGTATATTCGAAATCAATCTTATCCAAATGCAATCAAAAAAAAGTGGTGACATTGACAAATCTATTAATCAAAAATGGTACAGTTTTTGACCCAATTAACAATATTGATGGCGAAAAAATAGATATCGCTATCAGAGACGGAAAAATCGTGGAAAAGGCTGACTCTAACGCTAGAGTCATAGACGCATCAAAAATGATTGTTATGCCTGGTGGCGTTGACCTTCATGCACATATTGCAGGCAGCAAAGTAAACGCAGGGCGTCTCTTTAGACCGGAAGACCATCGATACGAGGCTTATGCACGTACAGCAACGACTCGTGCCGGTGTGGGGCATTCCGTTCCGTCAACATTCACGGCTGGCTATCGATACGCAAATATGGGTTATACAACAGTAGTAGAGCCCGCGGTTCCACCCCTCAAAGCTAGGCATACCCACGAGGAGTTGAGAGACACTCCAATAATTGATAAAGCATGTTTCCCTCTTTTTGGAAACAATTGGTATGTCTTAGAATGTATAGCAAATGATGACCTTGATATGTTATCAGCCTATATTGCTTGGATGCTAAAATCAACAAAAGGATATGCTATCAAAATCGTAAATCCTGGCGGTAGTGAAGCTTGGTCATGGGGCAAAAATGTTGGTGCATTAGATGATCCAGTTCCTAGTTTCAATGTTACTCCAAGACAAATTATCCAATATTTAGCTAAAGCAAACGAAAAATTAGGACTTCCTCATCCAATCCATCTCCACACTGTGAAACTTGGACAACCGGGTAACTTTGATGTGACTATAGAGACAATGGAAGCGTTAAAGGGTATTAAAGTAGCAGGAAATGGAAATGGAGGACGCACGGAAGTTCTTCATATGACACATCTTCAATTTCACTCTTACGGTGGAAAAGGTTGGAAAGACTTCAGATCAGCTGCAGCCGATGTCGCTGATTATCTGAACAAAAATGCTCACGTAAGTTTTGATCTCGGTCAGATCATCTTCGGAGATACCACTACAATGACCGCCGACGGACCTATGGAATATCGCCTGTATAAATTAACGCACAACAAGTGGTTGAATGGTGACGTTGAATTAGAATGCGGTTCAGGTGTGGTGCCTTTTAAATATTCCAGAAAGAATCCAGTGAATGCAATCCAGTTTACGATTGGTCTCGAATACGCATTACTTATTGAAAATCCATGGCGAGTAGTTCTAACAACTGACCATCCTAATGGAGGTCCATTTACTACATATCCTGGAGTTATCTCTTGGCTTATGAGCAAAAAAGCACGTGACTACCTGTTAAAGACTTCTCATAAAAAGGCAACTAGCGCTAGCACATTAAGTGATATTGACAGAGAATTGACCTTCAATGAAATTGCAATAATGACGCGAGCAGCCGCTGCAAGATTATTAGGCTTAAAGAATAAAGGACATCTCGGAATTGGAGCAGATGCTGATATAGCTGTCTATAATTTTGATCCAGCATTAAATCCCAGTGACAATCATGTTGCTATACAAAAAGCATTCTCTAATACTGCGTATACTATTAAAGAAGGCAAAGTAGTAGCAAAAGATGGAGAAATCTTAGCATCACCAGAAGGAAGAACCTTCTGGCTAGACCTAAAGATTCCAGAGGAGTTAGAATTTGCATTATTGCCAGTCTTACAAGAAAAATTCCGGAGTTACTACACAATTCAACTCAGCAATTATCCGGTACAACTAGAGTATCTACCTCGCTCTACACCAATTGAAATGGATGTCACAGAAAATTTTAGTTAAAATCTTTCATCTCCCACAAGCGTCTGTACCTTCTTTTTGTTTTTAAGAGACTTCGAGAATTATTTTTAATTCTTTATATATTGCACATTATGCAGATACTGATTTTTAAATGAATTTTTTGAAAGAAAACAAGAGAAACGCAGAAAACATTAATGAAATGTTTATCGCTTATTTTGAAATTTTGAGATATGGGTGTGTTCATGGGTTGGATACCGCTCTCAAGTGTGAAGCCATTTGAGATGGATCGCGCTACAAGACAACGACTTTATTTTGGGCTTGGAGAATTCCCACCATTAAATATAGTAAATCCCAAAGATGTGGAAAACTATCTGCAATGGCATCCTAAATTGATAAACAACGAGAAGCTCATATCAGTAACAGAAGTCTATGGATATTACCCTGATCTCTACGAGCACTGGTCGCGGAACAAAGTCTACCTTATAGAATTTTTAACTGAGGGTCTCCCTATAAGTAATTCGTACGATTTGGGAAGCAGTTTGGATCTCGTAAAGGAAAATGTAGTTGGAAAGATTGTAGACCCCGACGTTGGTATCCACGAACGCTCTGTTCAAACAAAATTATTTGAAAGTGGTTTCCCCGTACCCGAACCAAGAGGGTTATCGCTTCCTACAACCGCTGAAGATGAAGAAATCTTAAGACGTGCGAAACCTAAATCTGTGCTTTGGATGGACTTCGTGGAATCTAAATATACTTTTGAAAAGTATATGCTCTACCTATGTGTCGGAGAGGAAAAGGTTAATTCCAAATCATTCCAAAGAATAGCAGACCTAATTGCGGCGATGTGGGATCTCGATGTAGCTCATGGTGATCTAAAAGGGGAGCATATTTTACAAACGAATAAAGATAGATGGGTAATCATCGACCTTGGAGAAGCGAAAGAAGATGAGTATGCCGCCCGTGTGAATGATTTATACATCTTAATCACTGATACGACCGTTTTTGTAGAGCGTCACTTACGATCAAGGAAATTAGATGAGGAATCGTTCACTCATGCCCTGTCCGATTTGAGCGATGTGTTAACTTTATTCCTAGAACAAATTAGTTCTTCTGTTCAGCAAACGTTGTTAAATGATGTATTTCAGAAAATTTACCGCGAAGCGCACGTGCTTTCAAATGGCTTTCGCAATATCATTGCCTCAGCCTTCCCGAAGTGACCAATTCCATTATCACAATTTCTCGTTTTTTGCCATTTCACTTCATATTTCTTCACGTCTAAGAAAGAGTCTTCTTCTTGAATTATCCTTTTTACGAGAAATAATAAAAATGATGATTACGTTGCCTACTCAGGAAAGATCACAAGGCAAGGATGAGAAAGAATGAAAACGATGGTGCTAGGTAATTCACTACTAACGGTTACGATTAACGAAAATGCCGACATTGCTGAAATGTATTTTCCGTATGTGGGACTCTACCAGTTGGTAGATAAGATGTATATGGGAGTCTGGGAGAAATCAAATGGTATTAATTGGCTTAAGGATTCGCATAACTGGACTGTTTCTCAGGCCTATATAGACGATTCTCAGATTGGGGTAACTCATGCGATAAACAAACATGATATAAGCCTAACGATAAGAGATTTCGTATATCCTTATCTCCCGATCTTTGTACGAGATATTATCATTGAGAGCCCTAACCAACGGGATATTAAACTATTCAGTTATCATGATATACATTTTACGGGTATGGCGATTCCTGATTCAGCTGTTTATGATAAAAAGATTAAAAGTATCGTACATTACGAACTTTCAAATTATATCCTAATCGGAAGTATCCCACACTTCACTCAGCTAGCATGTGGTCGCGCCGATTTTAAAGGTTTGCGCGGTACTTTTGTAGACGCTGAGGATGGTGATCTATCAGGCTGCACGGCCTCACATGGACCAGTAGATTCCGCAATAGGCGTCAACGTGAGTTTAGATCCTCAAAAAAGTCCATTTTCACGGGTTTCATTGTTCTTTTGTGCGGGACAAGGATATCATGCGGCGAACAACGCTCGAAAAGTTGTTCACGATAAAACAATTGATAAATTGTACGATGAGACCTTCGTCTTTTGGAATCGATGGTTAAAGAATGCAAGAGATTCAGCAAATGCTGAAAATGTAACTGACGAACGGCTTAAGAAACTTTTTAACGTTTCAGTGTTAATCACGGCTTTAATGTGTGATCATCATACAGGTTCGATTATTGCCTCTCCTGATGCAGACATTATGAGATATGGCGGAGATACCTATCTCTATTGCTGGCCGAGAGATGCTGCTTTTGTAGTCAAGGGATTCGATTCAATCTCACAATTTTCCCTATCTCGCAAATTCTTTGATTTCTGCATAAAGACTCTAGGGTTAGGTGGCTATTGGCTTCATAGATATTGTCCTGACGGGTCATTTGGACCTACTTGGCATGAATACCCATTTATACAGGTTGACCAGACCGGTAGCGTCCTGTTTGCGCTTGACAGTCATTGCAGAGCATTATCGGATTTGGAATATCTTAGAAACCACAAATTGTGGGAAATGATAAAAGGTGCAGCAGAATTTCTTATGAGGTGGAGAGATGAAGAAACAAGGCTGCCAAAACCTATAAGCTACGACCTCTGGGAGGAAAGAACAGGAATCTTCACCTATTCTTCTTCGGCAGTATATGGCGGACTTTTAGGAGCGTCTAGAATTGCCCATAATCTTGGAAAACTGGATTTTTCAAAACGTTGGCATAAAGGAGCAGAGGAGATAAAAGAAGCAATACAGAGATTTCTCTGGAATCCGAAAATCCAGAGATTCAGAAGATCTATTAAGCCAGAAGATGATACTGTCGATTCATCATTATTTGGCATTTGGTTTTTTGATGTTCTCCCGCCTTCTGATGGTCGCGTGCGTTCCACCATGAAAGCAATTGAAGATCATCTTTTGAAAGAACATGGAGTTTGCAGGTATCAAGGTGATACTTATCAAGGTCACATGAACCCTTGGATTATTTGCACGTTGTTCCTCGCGGAATATTATCTCTGGATTAATGAGACAGAAAAAGCTCTTAAATTGTTTCATCTAGTTGCAGATAATGCTTTAGAGACCTATCTACTTCCAGAACAAGTTGATTCTAAAGGAACGCCATTAAGTGTTGTGCCTTTAACATGGTCACATTCTCAGTATTTGATCGCCTTTAAGCAGTTGGCAAAGCAATTGGCAAAATAATTTATCGGATTGTGTTACGCTGAAGTAATTAAAAAAGGAACTCTCTCTAGGAGAGATTTAATCCTATGCTTGGACTTGTCGTATCATATATCTTTGAATGAACCTGTAGAAGAAGAAGCTTGCAGGTGATGAAAAGAAACGAAACAATTTTTTACCGAGTGGAGACTTCTCAGGATACGCCCAATCCCATAGAGTTTTGTGGAAAAGTGTATCAATTGCACTCGGGACAGCTATCTTCGCCCAAACACTTAGATCAGCAAATTTTTTAATTGCATCCAAACCAAAATACTTGTCTTGGTCTTCAAAACTCATCTTTTTCAAAAGGTCGACCCGAACTTCCATTTTGGAGATATATAATTCTAATTGTTCCATCATTTGTATGTCTTCTTCTGAAAAAATTGCTTGTGTTAACTCTTCTTTCCTAAATTCACTTAACTCATTGTCCTGAAGAAAAATTGGCGTCCGCCAGAGGATGTCCTCAAATTTATTAAGTTGCAAAAGCTCATTCCACGTAGCGGTGCGGTTAAACTTTTTTGCAATCCAATTTCTAAAGAAATAATAATTTTTCTTAAGTTTATACTTGAATTTTCCTCTTTCCTTTATTTTCTCCTGTAGTCTCCTGTCAAGATCAAATATCTGATTCATATATATATCCAGATCTATTTCTAAACCCTTTAATTCATCTGACTCCAAGAAGTAGAATTCGTAATAGCGTTTGGCATCAAAGGGAGAATGTGGTCTCAATATCCCTGTTAATCGTCGAGAGAATCTTGCTAAGCCATCAACGAATAAACGTACGAAAGTAGACGAACTGACTATTTTTGTATATACCTTTTCGAAGTGGACACGAGTTGTAAGCTCAGAGGGTTTTAACAACCCCATGGCATGATCTCCTGGTTGGAGAAAAACTTCACATCCTTTTACGGCATCTTCTAATTTTTTATGTTTTCCAAGGTCATCTTTCATAAGAACAGGGAATCCATGAGCTGCTGTATTCAAGAAATAATAATTTTTTAAGTTACCTGCTGCTGGATAAACCTGAAAGATTACTCTCTCAAGGTCGCCTGGGTGATCTGCATCCACAACACCTTGTACGGACAGACCTTTTGAGAAGGCAAGGAATGTGTACATTACATACCTTTCTTCGATCTTAAGGCCAGGTAATTTTAGCAGAAATCCTATCATTTCTGAAAGGCCTTTTTCTTTAGCCCATTCGTGAGTCATTATTAGATATTTCTGTCTCTCTAAGTCCGATTGAATAAACTTGAATAGTTCTAACGTATCTCTTTCAGCAATGATATTCTCCAGTTTTTGGTAAAGCTCGTCATAAGTTGTTTCATATTTCTCTACTACCGTATCCCTACTTTTCTCTTCATATTTTAGTTCTCTCTCGGTGATTGCTACTTTCATCTTCAATTTTTTTCCCTCTAAATGGGAGTAATTTGCGTCTATATATTATCACAAAAAGTAATAAGAACTTTGCATATATTCATCTCTTATTATCATATAAGCCTGTCTTATAACTCAAAGAAGTGTACTCTTCATAGTGTTTACTGATTTTTACCGCTTCTCTCGTTTTTGTATCACATCTATAAGATTTACGGACACTGTCATGATCAATTATGATAATTAATAAACAAAAAAATAAAAGCCTACAAAACTTATAAAGGCATGTAAGCTATGCAAACCCGTCGATGTTATCAACCAAATAACATTGCATAGCAAACTACCGCAGAGAAGATTATTTTCTCAACCTTCTCTCTCCCGTGTAGGGAGTTAGAAGTTTCTTATTAATCACCAAAAGGAAGAGGTGGAAAAATGAGCTTTGAAGATATGCCCGTTGAAGTAGGCGTTATCTATGAAGGAGAACGGGTTAGAAAGGCGCAAATGTATGCCGAATTTGGTGGTCCTAAAGTCACTGAAAAATTCGAGCTGTGTCGAGCGAAGACGCTGGACGAAATCGAAGATATGAAAGTAATCATAGAAGGTCCAGACATCTCGGAATTAGAGGAAGGGAAAAGTTATCCGCTGGGAGTGATTGCAGAAGTATCAGGAGAGCAAATAGAAGAAGAACTTGAAGGTGTCTTTGAGAGGAGACTTCATGAGTTCAATAATTACATTCAGGGCTGGATGCACCTTAATCAAAGATACGATATTTGGATGCGTCTGAGCAAAGATTCTTTTAACAAAGGTTTAAACACATTTCAAGTTGTTGGCACAATTCTTATGCGACTTTACAAGGCAGAATTACCTATTATCGAAAAAATTCAGATGCGGTTCATTACTGACCCAGAAGCAATAAAGCCGTACTATGAAGAGGCATTACAGATCTATGAGGCGAGAGACGCTAGAGCGCGAGCACTCAGCGATGATGACGTAGAAGAATTCTATGGATGTGTTCTGTGTCAATCTTTTGCACCCAGTCACTGCTGTGTCATCACGCCACAAAGAATGGCTTTGTGTGGAGCTATTTCATGGTTTGATGCACGTGCATCTGCAAGAATTGATCCCAAAGGTCCAAATTTCAAAATCGACAAAGGCGAAGTCATTGATGCCTTTAAGGGCGAATATGAGGGAGCAAATGAAGCCCTCAAAGAGAAATCTCTTGGTGAAGTAACCCGCGTGTTCTTACATACGATGTTCGAGCTCCCACACACAAGTTGCGGATGTTTTGAGGCAATTGCGTTCTACATTCCAGAAGTGGATGGAATTGCTCTTGCACACAGAGATTTCCGTGGTCCTACTGTTAACGGCTTAGCTTTTTCGACCATGGCGACATCCGTCGGTGGTGGACTGCAAACCGAAGGTTTTCTTGGAATATCAATTGAATACATGAGATCACCAAAGTTCCTTCAAGCAGATGGAGGCTGGGAACGTATTGTTTGGATGCCTGCAGACGTAAAAGAGCGCGTAAAGGACGGAATACCAGAGGAACTCTTTGACAAAATTGCAACAGACGCTGACACAATGTCAGTAGATGACTTAAAAGGCTTTTTGAAAGAGAAACAACATCCCATAAGTGAAAGATGGGCTGAAGAAGAGGCTGAAGAAGCAATCGAAGCCGCAGCAGAAGAAGGATCACCAATGATGCCATATCCAACGTCGCAACCTATTCAAATGTCTAGCATGAACATACCCCTCACGGGAGCAGGACAAGACATGATAACTTTGACATTGAAGGGTGTCAAGATCTTTGCAGAGAAAGCAATCATAAAAAGAACAAAAGGAAAGAAGGGAAAGTAAGATGGCAGAAACACCAGAACCATTTAAAAGACTACTCGCACTTCTCAGTGAAGTTGAAGAGATCGAATTAGAAAATTTTAAGCTTGAGGCAGAAGAATTAACTCTATCACTTACTCGCGCAATGATGCCAGCGATAATGCCTGCTATGCCGGCACCAGAAATGGCAAAACCTGGATTACCGACATTGCCAGCATTTCAGGAAGTGGAATTCAAATCTCCAGCCATAGAATACCCTGGAGAAATCGTTGAGGTACAACTTGGCGCAACAAAGTCTGAGGGTGGAACACGGGAATACGTAGTGAAACTTGGCGGTCAAAAAATCATGCCATTCTATCGCTTTCTTGGCCCAACGCCGAATCCTCCAGTAGTTTCGCTTGACGTCTTCGACATGCCTCTTAAACTTGCAAAAGCTGTTCGCTCCAACATAGAGGATGTCATGGAAGATCCAGCAGAATGGGCGAAAAGATGCATTAATAAATTCGGAGCAGATATGGTTACGATTCATTTGATCTCAACCGATCCCTATATCAAAGACACACCCGTCAAAGAGGCTGCAAAAGTTGTTGAAGATGTTCTACAAGCAGTGAAATGCCCGATAATTATTGGAGGTTCTGGAAACAAAGATAAGGATCCAGAAGTATTAACTAAGGCGGCAGAAGTTGCTGAAGGCGAGCAGGTATTGATTAATAGCGCAGATTTGCATACCTACAAGCCAGTTGTTGAAGCCGCGAAGAAGTATGGCCATATCGTACTCAGTTGGACACAACTGGACATAAACAATCAAAAAAAGCTTAATACTTTGATCATGGATGAAGGCTTCCCTAGAGAAAGAATGATTATTGATCCGACCACGGCTTCACTAGGATACGGTTTAGAGTATACCTATTCAATTATGGAAAGAATACGCCTTGCAGCACTCAAGGGAGATGAAATACTTCAGATGCCTATGAGTTCTGGTACTACCAACGCTTGGGGAGCTCGAGAAGCGTTTCTTAGTAATAAGAAATGTAATGAATTAGGTCTCCCATGGGGCGATGTGGCCTTAAGAGGTCCTATGTGGGAGACTCTGTCTGCTATGTCCGTGATGTTAGCTGGGGCAGATCTTCTGATGATGATGCATCCAGGCGCAGTTGCTGGCTTTAAAGCACTTGTGAAGGCATTTACAGACGATACATCCAGAGATATGCCACCAATTGGAAACTGGGTGACAATGAAGTGAGGGGTCAATTACCCCACCCTAAAGGGACGGGGCTTGTTTCGTGAGGAGCAAGAGTAATTAGTTGATTAGCCTAAGAGAGGTCAGGTATATGACGATATCTACGTTATCAGCAGAGTTAAAGAACACACCAAGGGATGCTTCTCTAGTCCCTTGCTCTGTAAATGGTGGTTTAAACAGAGAGGAAACTCTCAGTGATCATCATAGAGTACTGACTGATAACTTTGGCGAAGAGAACCTACCTACTTTAAAGCGATTTAAAGGAGGCGATAGGACTTGAGAGTACCTATCTATGTGTTAAACATGAGAGAGCAACCTCTCATGCCTACCACGCAACGCACAGGAAAGAAGTTATTACACGAAGGAAAGGCAAAAGTTGTTCAGAGATGTCCTTTTACCATTCAGTTGAACTATGCCACTGGAGAAACTAAGCAACCGATTAAACTCGGAGTGGATATAGGATATACGAACATTGGATTTAGTGCCAAGACTGATAAGTTAGAGGTCATCAGCGGGACGCTGGCCTTACGCAAGGACGTCTCTAAAAAGATAGAAGAAAGATGGATGTATCGTAGAACTCGTAGAGGCAGATTAGGGTATCGACCTCCTAGATTTAATAACCGAACTTGCCCTGAAGGATGGTTAGCCCCTAGTACTCAGCACAGGTTAGATTCTCATATTCGATTAGTCAACAATAAACTTAAAACGCTACTACCGATAACCTACAAAAAGGTAGAAGTAGCCAATTTCGACGCTCAAAAAATACAGAACCCAGAAATTAAAGGAGTAGAATATCAGCGAGGCACACTTCAGGGCTACGAAGTGAGAGAGTATCTGTTAGACAAGTGGGGACGTAAATGTGCCTATTGTGGTAAAACAAACGTCCCTTTAGAAGTAGAGCATATTATACCTAAAAGTAGAGGTGGAACGAACAGAGTGTCTAATTTGACATTAGCATGTAAAAAATGTAATTTAAAGAAAGGAGAAAAGACAGCAGAAGAGTTTGGTTATCCTACCATCCAGCAACAGGCAAAGAAATCACTTAGAGCACCTACCTGTATAAATAGCATTCGTTGGAGGATAGTGGAGCAATTAGCAGCAGAGCATACTTACGGATACGTCACCAAATACGAGCGTAACAAATTAGGGTTGGAAAAGTCGCATATCAACGATGCGTTTGTCATTGCTGGAGGAACGAATCAAGAACGATGCCGAGCGTATGAAGTTATTCAAGTGAGGCGTAATAATCGTTCTTTGCAGAAGAATAGAAAAGGGTTTAAGCCGTCTGTTAGGAGACAGCGATACGAATTACAACCTTATGACCTTGTAAAATATAACAATAGAACGTATAGAGTAAAGGGAGTTCATTGTCTTGGAAAACGGGTTATTTTAAAAAATGTTAATGGAAAAGACAAAAGTGTAGCTATCAAAAAAGTGGAGTTGATTAAATATGGAAAAGGGTTATTATTCAACTTATGTTAGCTTCTACGCCTCTTTCCTCTCCACCTTAAAAGGAAGGAGTCTCCAGAGGCGATTTCAATGAGCAAAAGATTGAAACCTTTAGATATTTTCAAATATCTACCGAAAACAAACTGCAAGATTTGTGGCGAAGAAACATGCATGGCGTTCGCCATGAAACTAATTGAACGAGAAACCGAACTAGCTTTGTGCACTCCTCTTTTCGATGAATCGAAATACCAAGAAAACAAAGATACTTTAATTGTGATGTTGCGACCACCAGTTCAACCAGTTAAAATTGGTACTGGTGAAAAATCGGTTATTGTTGGTGGTGAGGAAGTAGTATATAGACACGAGTTAACCTTTTACAACGAAACAAGGATTTTTATTGATGTACACGATGAAATGGACTCAAAGGAACTGACTGAACGTGTAAATTTTGTAGACGAATATACTGTATTCAGAATTGGTGTGCACCTTAAACTCAATGGAATTGCAGTGCGATCTGTTTCAAATGATCCTGCTAAATTTGCAAAAACTGTTGAAGAAATCCTCAAACTAGCAGATTTGCCTCTTGTCCTGTGTACGTTTGATCCTAAAATAATGAAAGCGGGTCTAGATGCCGCAAAGGGTAAGCGGCCTCTCATCTATGCAGCAACAGTTACAAATTGGGAAGATATTGCGAAACTAGCGATGGAGTATAATTGTCCTGTTGCAGTCTTTTCGACCGATCTAACAACATTGAATTCCATAGCAATTACACTTCAAAAAGCAGGAATTGACGAACTCGTACTCGATCCTGGCACTTACTTCGGTGAAAATATTGGGGCTACATTAAATAATTACACCCTGCTCAGAGTAGCTGCAATTGAAGCAGGTGCAGAAAGCGTTGGATTTCCATTAATGGGAGTCCCAGCTACAGTTTACTTAGAAGGTGATAAAGGTACTGAATCTGCATGGAATGAAACAATTGTTGGATCAATGTTGATTGATCGATTCGCAAGCATGTTGATTGTTCACAATGTGGAGCTTTGGTCACTGTTAGCGTTATTAACCTTGCGACAGACGATTTACACTGATCCGCGAATTCATCCCGCCGTGGACGCTGGTCTAATCAAAATTGGAAATCCAGGCGTGGACTCACCAGTGTTCCTTACAACAAACTTTGCCTTGACATTCTACACTGTAAAAACAGATCTTGAGCAGGCAGCTATAGATAGTTGGTTATTAACCGTGGATACTGAAGGTATTGGTGTAGAAAGTGCAGTAGCTGGCGGACAACTCAATGCAGGCGCAGTAGCAGATTTGATTAAGGAGACGGGTCTTGAAGAGAAAGTGAAGCATAGAAAACTTATCATTCCCGGTATGGCCGCTCGTATCAGTGGAGAGACAGAAGATAGTACCGGGGGTTGGCAGATTTTGGTAGGACCGCGCGATTCATCTGCGATTCCCAAGTTTTTAAAACAGAACTGGGAAGCTGAGGCTACCGCCTAAATTTCTTTTTTACTTTTTCCTTTCTCTTTTCTCTCTATATTTCTCAACATGATTTCCTGATAGAAAAGGTTTTTTAATACTATTTTCAAGTAGGCTAGAGAACTCTTCGATCCTTATTTATAAAAAAGGGCACATCTTCGTTACTCATCGTCCAAATATCTTTTTAATCAATATCAAGAACTACTTTAAAGCCAGAAAAACTCAAGAAGTTCGATGCATATGGATTTTGTTAATATGCTAAGAATATATTTGGAGCGATTGGCAAGTACGATAGATAATCGAGTTTTTAGCGAAGATCCTACTTCCAGATCGCTATATAGACTCATACAACAGGCAATGGCGTTGATATCAAGACACATTGATAAGATAGGATATGTACTCATTCCTATTTTGGCGTTTGCGTTGCGTTTATACAATTATGCTATAATTCCTTCCCCTATTGCAACGACAGATGAATATGCATTTGCCTGGTGTGGGTGGAGTCTTATTCATGGACAAAAGCCTACTTCATGGTCACTGTTACCTGCATATACCAGATGGCAACCTGTAGAATGGCGTGGAATTTCTTTTAGAATCGTTTCGCCTTGGTTTGATCATCCACCGCTATTTTGTCTTGTAGTTGGTGTTGCTGCTACCATAGGTGGAGCGCCAACTATGTTTGATTGTGCTTTAGAATTCATGAGGATTCCTTCAATTTTGTTTGGAACTCTATCTACAGTATTAGTCTATTCTCTTGGAAGTCGTCTATACAACAAAGGAATAGGTATGGTCTCAGCAGTACTTTATGCAACGGTTCCAGTTATCGTAATTACAAACCGCCTTGCAGTAGCCGAGAATATGTTAACCGTTCTTTTGTTACTTGCCATCTATGCTACATTACAATATATTGAGGACAACGAAACAAAATATTTAATTATAATACTTATTAGTGCACCGAGTGCTATTCTAGCAAAACTTCCAGGCGTATCAGTTACAATCATTGTATCTATCATTCTGTTTGCTTATAATTATAGAAAAGAAAGTCTATATGTCATTTTAAGCGGGATTCTAGCAATTTTAGGTTATTTATTGTATGGATTGTTGTTAGATTGGAATCTATTTGTTGCAGTAAACACCATACAAAGCGAAAGATTTACTCTACATTATAAATTCTTTTTTGATATCCTAACACTGGGATCGTCTGTTACATATACTTGGATAGATGGATGGATAATTTGGAGCTGGTTTGCTTTACTATATGCAAGTACCAAAGACAAAAAACAAATATTGTCGATAGGTGCAGGGATGTACATAATAACAATCATTTTATCAGCAGGATTTTTCGCCTACTACTGGTATATCTTCCCATTATTCCCATTTTTTTGTTTAGCATGTGGTAAATATATTAACGATTTAATAAAGCACCCCAATATCATTTTTTTTCTTCTCTTCTTCGTCACTGCATGGTTGTTTATTTTTTTAGGAATTTACAGCGAAATCTTTCATTTCATACGTATTCGAACAATTTATGTTTCGATAGCACGTTTAATTCTAAGTGGCCTTTTCGGAGTGTATGTTTTACACTTTGTTCTTCGTGGTAGGCGAACAAGGGCGGTTTGTTCTACGGTCACGGTGCTTCTATTTTCGGTGTTTATACTAGTAAACATCTTTGTGGTTATTTATGCGCACGAGGTTTTGCCTTTACTTGATGAACTGTCGAGAAAGATTTTTACGTATTATGAATTACGTTAAACAAATTCTATGAAAAGGAAGCCAGAAAAGAAAGCCGTAACAAAGAGAACAGTCACTAAAAGTTAAAGTGATGCATTTGACGTTCTTTGAAGAATTAGTAGTTCAAATAGAGAAGACCTGGGCAAATGTGACTTCAAAAGATATTTCTAGATTGTTATTTCTTTTTACTTTGATCTTATGCATGATTTTGGGATTAGATAATGGAATGCTTTTCTCAAGCGATGCGTATGCATATTTTTATATGACCGAACTTATTTCTGAGAAACAGCAACTCTTTTCCACAGATCCAATCCCGTTTTTTCTGGAACTAAACGGCTTATATTATTCCCCTTATCCTTTAGGCTATTCGCTATTAGGTGTTCCCTTTTACTTAGCTTTCGAGTTTTCATCTGGATCGCCGATATTGGGACTCCGATTCACAAATATGATAATTTTTTCGTTCAGCGTTTATTTTACCAACGAATTCGCTAACGATTTGAAAAATAAAGCACTTGGACTTCTCTCATCACTCGTCTTTATTTTTGGTACATTTGCTATTGAACATGTACTCCATATCTGGTCTCATATTCCATCGATGTTTTTCGTTCTGCTAGCAATTAGGTATCTGATTCTTTATGAGAGGCAAGGTAATGAAAAATATCTCTACATATCGTCGCTTTCGAGTGGCGCTGCGTTTTGGATTCGCTATTTCAATATTATTTTAGCGATTTTAATCCTACTTTATCTCATAATAAAATATAGTAGACAGATTGGAGTTTATCTTAGCTTTACTGGCATTTTTTTAAGTATAATATCGCCTACTTTACTTTATCACCAAATCAGTTTTGGAAACGCATTTATAACTCCCTATGCTTATCACGCCTTACCTTATGATATTCGATTTCTTCGATATACCATATGGTATATGCTTATCGAATATCATCCCTACCCTAAGGCATTCACACCTGCCGCTTATTTTCATTCATCGCTTTTGGAGTCTTCACCAATTTTGATATTATCTCTATACGGTTTTTATCTTCTTTATAGGCAAAACAAAGAATTTGTTCTAATAGTAGGTGCGCATTTTTGGATAATTGTATTGATTTACGGAATATTTGAAGCCTGGGACGGCGGATGGTGTCTCAGTATGCGACATTTGACAGATACATTACCCTTCTTGTCAATAGCAACGGGTAGATATATTCAGCACCAAATGAGAAAATTACAAAATTACAAACTTATTGCGATCTCGATGATTATGGGCGTCTTCCTGATCACGTTCCTGTTTTGGATCTTAATGGCGACAAAATTCTATCAAACAATCGTTATAACCAAGAGGGTTGCAGTTAATCAGATAAGCCGATTTATCGGCTTATCTATAGCGAGTTTTATGAGCGTGCTTCTTTTTGTTCACATAAAGAAAAAAGAAAGAATCGAGCAAATTCTAATAATATCTTTGTTAGCCCTTGTTTTGCTAGCGGTTGCGTGGGCATTTTTTTTGAATGTAGGATTAAACACTGTCATGTGGACGAGTGGAGGTAATCGAGTGCTCCCAACTGTTGACTGGATAGTCGCACTCTTGAAGTTGCCAGGCTATGATGACAGCTATACACATCCCGTAACTCACTATCCGCTATACCTTAGCCTCTTTTTAACCACTCTAGCGTTTTTCGTACTTAATATAATCTATCTTACTCGAATTAAGCCATTGATAAAACAATAACTAATATATTATTGTAAAAAACAGTAATTAGCTTTAGATATGCATATTGACGATGTATTCCTACAAGGCATGGATTTGCGGAAGCTGTGAACAAATGATAAATTTGTTACTTCTTAGAGATTTTGGATATATCTCCCTTTTCCTTGCCTTTGCTCTTTCAGGAATCTTGATTTACTCGATCGTATTCCCAAAAGTGCAGTTATTTGAAAAACTCATCTTAGGTACTGCGCTTAGTTTTGTACTTATGATCTATATCGGATTTATAGTCTCTTATGTTGCTAGTTTTGAAAAAATACCTGTAATCATCTCCAATGTTGCTTTAATTGTAGTTCTTGTGATATTATTCATTTTTTTTGACGTTCGCAATTCTTACAACAATTTAATTAAGAGGGGGTTATTCAGTCTTATAAAAAAAGTTGTGGAAAATAAATGGGTGTTTTTAATCGTTTTTTTGAGTGTTATTTTTCGAATTGGGCCAATGCTTTTTTCAGAATTGCCCCTAGGGGATGACACAACGTTTCATGTATTGGTCGCAAAATTAATAATAGATTCGAAAGAAATCCCTATTACTTTAGAACCTTATGAGCCAATATCAATTAATTATCCCTTAGGTGCCCATATTATACTCGCAAGCTTTAGTATAGTGAGCGAAAAAGCAGTATACATTGTATTCAAGTTCTTGATACTTCTTTTTGGCGTACTTTCTGTTTGCGCAGTATATGTTTTAGGAAAGCAGGTTTTTAAAAAGAAAATAATTGCACTGTACGCCATGTTTTCTTATAGTATGTTACCTTTTCTTGGAGGCTTAGGCTATTATGAATGGGGTGGTCTCCCAAATGAAATCTCGATGTTTTTTCTTTTAGTAATTGTAGTTGTTTTTCTTAGAGAGACAAATGAGTTAAAAAAGGCAGTTTTATGCGGTATATTAACGAGTGGGGTTATCTTAGTCCATCATTTATCTGCTTTTGTCCTCTTTGTTGTTTTTATAACCTTTGGAGTCATCACTTCATTTGCTCAAAGATCAATTTCACCTGATCTTAGAAGTTTTGGAAAATTCTTAGGCATTGCGATCCTCATCTCATTTTTTTATCTATTTACTACATTAACTAGGTTCTCAGAGTTCAGTCAGACTACCGTTTTTAATTTTTGGGAAGATTTCAACTTCATGGTCAGGTGGACATTCTCAATAGGTGTGTTTTTCACATTTTTTTCACTAATTGGGGTTGGAAAAGTAATTATCAACATTTCAGAGAAACACACTCGGGAGGAAAAATTTACCTTGACGTGGATAGCGTCGTTACTCCTTGCTTTTGCTATGACTGATAGAGTTTTTCGTTTCGTGAAATTCTTTCAAACTGGAAGTTTGTATACAGTGGCATTTGTTCCATCGCGCTTCATGACAGATATGATCTATCCATTATCTGTTTTCTCGGGCATGGGCTTGTTTTTGACAGTAGGAAAGCTACGGAGTTTTGTTAAGCAGAATATGAAATCGTTAACTATACACAGACTTTTACTTTTACTCTTCTTTGTGGCCATAATAAGTGAGCCAATGTTTTTTCTTCAAAATGGAATCTCTCATGCCCGTTCTTCAGAGATAAATTTCGACGCAATATATTGGATAGATATTAATACTCCCCAAAATGCGCTGATCGTTAATGAGGGGCGAGAAGGAATATGGATACCCTATCTAACTGGACGAGAGGTAACAAAAACATTTCTACCAAACTCGGAAAACATATTTGATAAGTACATCGTAGCAAAAAAGGAATTACACAATCTACTGATTTACGATTCTGAGAATGATAATATCCCTCAGATCGTCGAGAACTGGGACCGCCCGCTTTTTATTTATTCTCCGAAAGGAATTCATTCTGAATATTTCGAAGAGGTATATCGGGGACAGCAAGCAATCGTCTATAGAATCATAACTGAGGTATGAATTATGCTGGATGACAGAGAATTCAAATACATCATCTATCTATTGTTTATAGTTATAGGCATCTGTATCGCTGGAGATTTAATATTTCTTGTGTTAAGAAGTCTTAAATACATTATTTAGCCAATAAAAATGCCAGATGGACGCACACGTTTAGAACACTGCTCTTAAAAGTAACCTAAATTAGTTAATCTTAGATTGATTTCTTCTTCATTTGTTTAATAAGTTAGTCATAAGAACCTTTTCGGTTGATACGAGATCTAATATTTTTTGCAGTTCTTGTTAAAGTCATCTAAGTTGGAAAATCCACACATTATTTTGCATGTAAATACAATCGTAATTAACTTCGTCAAAGAGATCTGGAACAAGTTGCTGACGGCTAAAAATAGTCTTAGCGCCAATGTATATATGAGTAATACCTTGTTTTTTCATGAGTGAAAGCGCAAGAGGATCATTTGGATTTTCAAGCATTAATGGAATAACTGTATCACCGAAAATTTCGTTTTCCATATAAATTCTCTCATTTTGATTGATAAAAAGCGGACTCACTCTTCTTTGAGTAAAAGCGGGTATCCATTGACCCGCGTCAGCGTACGTCACAAAAAATGTAGCATCATATGAGATATTCTCCCTAATCCAAAGAAATGCTTCGTAATCAGCATCTGTCACTGCAGATAATTCTCTGTTTTCTATCATGAAGTTCCATTGATAATATGCTCCCACAGATGTCCAAGTAATGATCAAGACAATTGTTAGGGGGATTATGCTGCCTAAAAAGACTGTCTTAATGCTTAGTTTTTTGATAGTAGTCAATTTCTGAATCTTTGTTCTATGAAATAATAGAAGAAGTTGAATGACGCTAAATAATCCATATCCTGCTAGAATTGAGAGTGGTAACGTTAATCCAAGGAGAAATCTGTCTGGAAGAAAATTATACCATTGCGGAAATTGAATAAAGAAAAGACCATAAGGACCGTTTACAATGAAAAAAGACTGAAACGTAATCCAAGATAGAAGGAATCCTACTTTATTCCACTTACGAGTAAATATAAGTGATAAAACGCCAATAATGGCAAAAAGCACAACGCGAGTACTTATCCATTGTCTTACAAGGTATAATAAATATGTTATTACGGATGGCTTCAATGATATAAGTGCCCAAATATGTTCTGGTCGTATGATTTGTTTTACCATCCAAAAGGGGGCCTGTTGTTCGATTATAAACATCTGCATCTCGGGAGACGAAGGGTAAAGTAAAAGTTTGTACATTGAGAGTAATCCAATAAAAGATGAAAGAATGAAAAGTATCAAAACGTCACGAAAACGTTGAAAACTCCAATATTTCACTAGAAGGTATAATAAAAATGGTGCAGCACATCCAATTATAACAATCGTATCTAAAGGATGCATACTAATGAGTCCACCCAGTAGCAATGCACCAACTAAGATTCGATCTAGATGAGACTTATAATTCTCGTAATAGAAAAAATATTTGATGAGAACGCCTAATGTTGTCAGGCTGACGAAGTATGCAGCAAGTCCTACATTACCTCCCCAACCAAAGAAGCGCAACGGGTTATTGCTGATAAATGCTACAAAAAACGATGTCAGAAGTGCAATATTTTTATTATTGAAAAGATGGTTTGATAAATAGAAGATTGCCAAAGTAATGAGTGCACTATACACGTTAGTAATAATTAAAACGCTTTGCACGACAGAAATTGTAGTCAAAAAGTGAATATAAGCACAAATTCCATGAAACATTAGAAAGTACATGATTGGCGAATCAGTATATCCTTTAGGAGCATATACACCCCATACTTCTGGAAATCCATGGTTTTCTACTATCAGCTGAGTGAAAAGTACATGCATTTTAGGGTCATCAGCAGGTGGAGCATATAGCCCTAAAAGCGGATATAAACGTATAATTAATGAAACTCCAAAAATAGTCCAATAAAGTATTAAGAAAAGTATCTTGTGCTTATGCTTCCGTAATTGTGAAATAGAAATAGATTCAAAGAGTTCCACAAATTTTATGGATGTCCAATTAAATTGTGACATACGAACTATCAGAAATATAGCGAAGAAGAGAATGGCACTCCAAAAGTTGAGTAAATGGAAGATACTCAAAAAGGAAATAATAATCGGTGTTATAACCGTACCTAAGGCAAGAGCAAGAGGGAATCGCATATTATATTGATCTTCTAGCAAATTACTTCTAAGAACGCGAGAAAAAAAAAGGAGAAAGGTATCGCCAACGCAGAATAAGTAGATAAGTAGTATTGGAACCATGATAAGAAGCGTTTGGATGGTTACAAAAGAGCTCAATGTCTATCATCCTATTTTGTTTCATTTGATTAAATTATTTAAACTCATCTAGGCTCATTTGTTGAGTTTTTTCAGGCATTTGCGGTGGAGGGACGTAATCAAGGACATTATTTGTATCTGACATCCCATCAAGTACTAATCGACCGTATTCTCCATCATATCCTGGGGAAACCTGCACTTGGCATTGACGAACTTTTAAGATAGTGTCTGCAATTTCTGTTGTTGTCACCTTTAGCAGTTCGTCAAGCGAAGTATTCAGTAAAACCTCAAATTCATTGCCGAATGAATTTATTAATTCCTGATATTCTGACCAAACACCCTGCGCATATAAAGTGACAATACCTTTTGCTGTGGCAATGATTTCCGAAAGTGGAATCAAAGTCTTAAAATCTTGGGCGTTTAGTGGTTTATATCCCTCTTCTCGATCAGCCAGTTCTTCAACACGGTGAAGGACTCCAATAGTGAACGATTTATTACAAATGGGGCATAAGCATTCAGTCCTGCCAATAGCATGTGAAGGATGCATTCTAACACCTTGTTCATGTTCCAGTTTTTTCTTATCTTTATAGTAAATCCGTCCTTTCCTGTGCCCATCGTACTGATATTTCCCGTAAGCTGGATTCACTTCAATCGTCATAGGAAATTTTGTGGTATTTTTTTTTCGTATAGCATCAATTAAATTGGAATAGGTCATTTCATCAATATCAAATACGTTTACTTCTCGCCCGATACGCCATGGCCAAGGAGAATGACAGTCGCTATTGCTAACAAGAATATAATCATCTAATTCTGATATTCTCCAGTTCATGGGAAGATCCGAGGAAAGCCCCGTTTCAAGTGCATGAATCTTCTGAATTTTATCTTGATAGCAATCTTTAAGTGAATTAAAGCCACGCGCACCTAAAACGGAAAAGTATGTTGTCCAAATATGTGCTGGAATGCATTCAATATCCTTATCAACTTCATTCATTATTTCAATTAATTCGGCAGGTGTCATTCTAAGATTTGGACGCCCATCAGAAGCTAATTTTCCAAACTTAGACAGGTCATCATTTAATTGAGAAGCAACTTCAAAATTTGGGACAAGAAGAAGGTGGTGAATCTGTTTACTTTTTCCTTCATATTCAAAAACGGTATTGACTTCTCCTGTCAAAATAAACCGCATATTGTTAAAGGAAAATAGATTGCTGCCTTCAGTCGAAGTCAATTTTTCTTTTAATTCAGTAAACCAATCCGGATGAGTTATATCTCCCGTTCCAATCAAGTTTAAACCTTTAAGAGGTCCGTAACGAGCTAGGTGTTCTAAGTCCATTTTTTTTGAGGTGCCACCAGAATATTTTGAATGAATATGAAAATCAACAAAGAAAACCAAGTAAAGATCGCTCCATTATTTCCATCATTAATTTTCTTTGTTGTGTAACTTGCTTTAAAAATTTTTAAGACGGACTTGAATTTGTTTAAAATACTCAGGTTTGAAATAACCAATACAGCAGATCAATAACGCGAACATTGAAAGGAAAATTGGAATGATTCGCTGCCAAACGGGATAAGTATAGAATAATCGAATCTCAAATATCATAGTATCTGAACCTATAGATAACAGCATAAATCCAATTTCACTCTTTTTTAATTCCACATTGTTTTCAGTAGTCTCTGCTTGCCAATAAGGAAAGTGTACTTCCTTTACTAGAAGTTCTATGTTTTGCGTAGTTTTTTCTACTTTTATCACAATTGTGTTAGGATGCGGACGTTCATAAGTTATGTCTGCTTTTCCTTTTTTAATGTCTATGAAGGATATATTTTTAGAGTTTTCATAGAGATATAGGGAATCTATGTGAAGTACAAGTCGAAATTGAAAGGGTTGAATTAACTGGAGTTTATCTTCGTCACCAATGAGAACCCATTTAATTCCATACAACGAAGCATGTTGAAGCAAGTATTCATAGACCCATTCTTCTGAGGAAATTAACTCATTAATATTATATGACGTAAGATTTTGAAAAGGATAGAGAAAACGGGCTTGCGGAAACCAGCCATCAATTAAAGGCTTATTTGTATAATATGGAAGCGAATAAATCCATGATGGACTGTGTATAGAGAGAATCCGTCCATAAGCATCTGAGTCCTGTAAATACGTGATAAGTGATTGTGGAATTTCTTGATTCTTTTGAAAGATATCTTCAACATAGAGCATCCCTCCTTGTCCATATCTCGGTTGTATAAAGGGAACGACAAAAGAAAAGGAGAGGATAGTTAGTAGCAAGGATAATGCTAGTTTATTTGATAATGAAACGGAATGATAGGATTCCTTAAGAAATTTTATTAAGAAAAGAAACATTCGAGCACCAAGCAGCGAAACAGGGATTGAGGCGTACAGCATAAATCGTAAGATATCTAACGTTTGGCTCAAGGGAAAAATGGCAAAAAGGATAGCACGAGGACCAAGCGTCAACCAAAAAAAAATTACAAACCAACTGGCATTAAAGACTGTATTAATATCAAGATTAAGCGAAGATTCTGTGAATTGGGGGAGCAAATAGATTAGCAGTAAGAAGGTAATGCAGATGAGAAAAAGCAATAAGTGCTTTATTGTCACAGTAAACCCACTGCCTAAAAAGGCGTATAAAGTATAAGAGATGATAATTGCAACGAATACAAAGGCCAATAATATTCTAACGCTATTTCCTTTTTTTGAAGACAGCATATAAAAGAAAATCAGCAAAAGTAACCCCATGCTTAACATAATATGAGACAAACCAATCATAGAGATGTAAAATCTAAGAAGAAATTTTAGTGCCAGAATTGGCATTGCTGGATTAAAAAATTGACCATAATAGCTAATATTTGCAATAAAAGGTAGTATCCATACTGCACCAATGACTAAAGCAGCCAGAGTTACTAAAAATAAAAGTCGAACGATGATAAGGCGGCGAGAACGCACGATTTCGAATATCGAAAATAATGATATTAAGAAAAATCCAATAAACGCACTTAGATGGTGTATTAAAATTAGAAGCCCCATTATAAGGGCTGGGATCGTAAAAGAACCATTTTTTTTGTACGAATGAATGAAAGTTCCCAAGGCGAAACAAACCAAGGGAAATGCAATGACATTCGGATATCTTCCGTAAAATAACAAGTTCATAATGAAAACTGGAGAAACACCTAAAAGAAAAGCGGCTAATAATGATTCCTTTTCATTGAAGTTAAGGTTTGTTGCAAGAAAATAAACACTTGAAGGCGTTACAGAGAAGAAAATAATGGAAATGATTTTCAGTGAGAGAATAGGGTTATTCAGGGATAAAACTGCTGCCATGTAATAACTTAATGGTGGATAAAAAAGGAGAAATGGATAACCGCCATACCACGCATGACACCAAGGCGAAGATAAGCCATATTTCGAGAGGTGTAGTATCTTAAAAAGATGACTATTGGTATCAACACCACCGGGTATCCCCGGGGTGAGTATCCATGTAGATATTGCAAAGAAATAGAGCGAAACGAAGAATAGCCAAAAATATCTCTTTCCTAGGGAAATAAAGCGCCCCTTCATTTAACAATGCACCTGTCTTGTAGATGAAAACTCCTGTCAAGAATTGAAGAACATATAAAAGTTAGTAATATTTGTGGAGGATATAAACCTGAAATGAAAATTCATTGAAATGTCTCTGGAGACTCCTTCCTTTTAAGGTGGAGAAGAAAGAGGCATTTAGACTAACATAAGTTGAATAATAACCCTTTTCCATATTTTACCAACTCCACGTTTTTAATGGCGACACTTGGATTTTTTCCTTTAGGATTTTCCAACACAACCCGTTTTCCGTAGCAATGGACGCCTTTTACTCTATATGTTCTATTATTATACTTGACCAGGTCATAAGGTTGCAACTGGTATTTCTGTCTCCTAATAGATGGTTTGAATCCTTTTCTGTTCTTCTGTAGCGAACGATTATTGCGTCTCACTTGAATCACCTCATAAGGTCTGCAGCGTTCTTGG
>JAEOSO010000058.1 GCA_016840315.1 Candidatus Borrarchaeota archaeon
CAGTACCCATGAAGGTGCTGTCGTTGCCTCAAGTGTCCCTTGAGGGACGGGGGCTGCTGTGAGCCAGCCCAGAACTGTCGATGACTAGGCTGCATGTGACCAACCGTGTTGGCTAAACAGAACAGCCTAGGAGGGCAGAAGCCATCTAACTTGTTAGGTGGTAGTTCACGTTCTGGATGATTTAGACCTAATTTTTTATAGTAGATTCGGATATTTAATGCTCTATGCGAAAATTTGCAAAAACCGAAAAGATAATACTTCTCAGTTTCTTGTTCATTTTGTTTACGATTCCTATATTCTTGATACCTTATTCAGATGATAGCATCCGAATCACAAATATCAATGTTATTAAGCCAAAAAAAGTTCATGCAGGCAATCGGCTGAAGATCGAAGGAAGTGTTCAATATCTTGGAACTACCGGTAGTTCGTTAGATGTTGTTCTTATGGTTAATGGGACTGAATATCAAACTCGAAAGATTTTTGCACCGAGCTATCAACTTGTCAACATCTCATTTTTTTGGACTCCTGAGCGAAATGGATTATATGTAATTCGTTTAAGGGCGTATAGTACTCCTTTCAAATTCGAAGACAGTAAGGTTGTCACCATTCAAGTTAATTCGATTATAGGGCATCAGAGATACACTATGGCGTTATACCATTTCAATGTTCAATATGTGCCTGGATCTACTGCTATTGAAAATCGTATTATAGAGGAATCGTTTTATCCGCTTCTCAAAATGTATCAACGTCATGACAAATGGAGATGCAATATTGAGTTAAGTGGGTACATGCTCGAAATTTTACATCAAAGATATCCCCAGGTATTGGCCTTCCTCAAATATCTTGTTAGCGAGGGGAAAATTGAGCTTATAGTGAGTAATTATTCTCAGCAATTGTTAGTAGCATATCCTCAGACTGATATGGCAAAGTCAATAGAAATTTCAGATGAAATACTCAATTCTCTCGGCCTCGTCCGTTCAGGAGTCTTCTTTGCACAAGAAAGTCAATGGACGCCAGGGTATGCGGGTCTTCTAAATGCATATGATTATAACACCGTGGTTGTAGCAAGCGACCCATGGTATCACTATTTACATAGTCGAATGAAAACACCTTCTCCACTTTTCTTTTTGGACGATAATTCAACACAGTCATTTAGCGCTAATAAGCGACAAGTAAACGTGCTCCTCCTAACTAAACCTGGGAATATAGAGGGTGTAGAATTTCGTTGGGCATGGGCGTATGATGGCGAATTTGCTAATACTTATGCCTACAATAATGATTTTCGTTATTCCTCTTCAAGAGCACAAACTCATGAAAAAAAACTGAAGAGATTTGAGGCAGAAGGAGATCATTATGTCTTCATAAGCGAATTTGTAGCTATGTTGCATGAAATGAACGTCGAACGCGAAAAAATCCCGAAAATTCCAGAGGCAACTTGGGATATGAAGAAATGTAACGGGGTTTGGCGATGGATGGGCGATAATATAGCGTCTTATGAGGATGATGCTTTTGTTCGAGCCTATACCTATCGAGCACGACAAAAGGCGTTGGTTACTGAAACCTTAATTGGGTTGGCACGTTCAAAAGGCATCGATATATCGGGAGAAGAGCAAATACTTCTCAACATTTGGAAACAAATCTTGCTTGCAGAAGTATCCGATTCAACGGGATGGTTTCCATGGGAGATCGAAGTAAAAGAATCTATTCACCTGACAGATTCTGCCCTTAAATTGATGGATGATGTAATTGCTGAATTGAAAATGAAATTAGGATATCAAAATACTCTGTTAAAGGTAGATCCTTTTAAGAACACTATTTCTAAGGTTTCATCAATTAAGGAACCTAAGCCTGCTTCCGCTCCAAATCTAAACATCGAAGTTAAGGGAGGTCCCTATCTAATTGATTATACCATTGGCGAATTTGGTGTAACAATAACTATCAACATGTTTCTTGAAAAGAAAAGTACTGTTGAAATCAAATTTCCTGCCGAAAATAGCATTATGTATTCTCCCAGTCTTGCAGAGAATACCTTAATCACTTTCAATCCATCAGATATACATGAAAATCCATATCTGCCACTTTCTAATGGTTTAGTGATAATTAATGGCAGTAAAGCGATCATAAAACATTGTGCAGAACGTCACATGGCAATGCTGTGGAATCGTGACAAGTATGTTGTCTTTAAAGAAAAAGCCGTAAGCGGAAATCTCACCTACTCCTTCACGTTCGTAGAGGACATGTTCTACTTCAATTTCGTTTATATTGCTAATTCAATTAATGTCTATCCATCATTGGTTGTTTAATCTATTTTTTTCCAAAAACCACAACGTGGACATCTTTGAATACCGTGAGCACTTAGAATATACATCTGATACCTACATCTTGGACAAATGAGCCCATTATTAATTTGTTTGGATAAGTCTTCCAATTATTCCACCGCGCGCAGGTATTGCTTGGATGTTACGGTTATTCATATTTATAAATATTTGCTTCGCGCGTATCCAATTCGACAAAAAAAATGATTGAGTTTTCAAATATCCATGTAAATAATGCTGCAAATTTAAAAATTAATAATTCCTTCAGAACCCCAAAATATCGTCTTAAGTAATTAAGAAAAAAAAATGTGGAGGTATTTCTTTGATCATAGAAAAAATTGAACGTCCTTCCAAAGAAATAATCAATGAATTAGCCAAATTTCCAACCGCTCTATTATCTGATGCAATGGAAAAAAGTCAAGCCATGCATAGTGAAATCAAACCTGTCATATCTATCGATAAGATAATTGGTCCAGCTATTACTGCAAGGACAATGGTCGCTGATTATTTGACTCCTGTTGCTGCTATCGATTATGCTGAACCTGGTGATGTGCTTGTTATTGATGTCAGAGGTCACCGCGATACGGCGATCTGGGGCGAGTTGGCCTCAACTTCTTGCAAATCTAGAGGAATAGCTGCTGTAATAATCGATGGAGCAATACGAGATGTAGCAGGAATAAACGAAATTCAATTCCCTGTGTTTGCTCGTGCTGTAACTCCAAATGCAGGTGATTGTTCCGTACTTGGAGATATTAATATTCCAATCCAATGTGGTGGAGTATTAGTGAATCCAGGTGATATTGTCGTAGCTGATCCTGATGGAGTCGTAATAGTGCCAGCTAATAGAGCTATTCAGGTTCTAGAAAAAGTGAAAAAGCAAGAAAAAATAGAGGAAAAGATTCGGCAATTGATGTCACAAGGTCTTTCCTGTTATGAGGCATTGAAAGACGTATGCGGAGGATTTACAATTACAGTAGGGAAAGACGTGGAAATTCCTTAATGTTTATTGAAAATTTTGCGCAACTAGACATGTCCGCGTCCAAGACGTTCATGTGCACCAGTCAGGTGAAGTGCAGATTGCGCTGATAACAAACTTATGTCTCCAGCCAATGCTGCCGCTGCTATAATCTCTGCAAACTTCTTTCCCATTGCTCCAGGTGGATCACCAGGGCCTTGACATCCCATTATACTAAGTGCCTCGCTCTGGGTTGGCAACCCTGTGCCTCCGCCAAAGGTTCCGATTTCAAGAGCCGGTATTGTGATTGCAATATACAAATCCCCAGTCTCTGTAACTTCTGGAGTAACAATAGACATGCTAGACCCAGTAACATGTGCAGCATCCTGACCAGTAGCGAGGAAAATCGCCGCTACGATATTCGCTACATGGGCGTTAAATCCCAAGGATAATGACTGGGCACCACCGAGGAAAAGCTTCCTGTAGGCTAACTCTGCTATTTTTTCAGGTGACGTTTTTAGTACATCCATCACAACTTCTTTCTTCAGAACAACTTCCGAAATAACAGTTTTTCCTCTGCCTAGTAGCCAATTCATTGCGCTTGGTTTCTTATCTACACATAGATTCCCTGATTCACTAATTAATTTTGCATAAGGTTGTTCTTGAGTAATAAAGTCGCAAGCAAGTCGAGAGCCTTTAGTTGCTGTGTTCATGCCCATTGCATCATAAGTATTAGCACGAAAACGGAGGAAAACAGTTCTTCCAACTATCCAAGGTTCAATACTGATTAAATTTAAGAATGGATCAGTATCATCGAAAACTTTTGCGATTTTTTCATGATTCTCACGCACCCAGCTTATAAGTTTGTAAGCATGTTCTAAATCTTTAACTTTTAAAGCGGGTGCACGCGTAATCCCATCTCTAATTATTTTTGATTTTGCTCCTCCACTTCGTGAAATTGCTGTGCAACCTCTATTTGTACTCGCTACGAGCGTACCTTCAGTAGTGGCGAGAGGGATAAAAATTTCATCATCAACATAATCGCCAGTGACTTTAAGAGGACCTGCAACGCCAATCGGAATTTGTGCACAGCCTATGGAGTTTTCAATATTTCTTTTTGCCGTTAAGTTCATGTCCATAGAATATTTTCCTATATTTTCAAGTGAGGTATTTCTCATCTTCTCCAGAACTTTCCTTCTAATTTCTGTAGCCAAATTGACGTCATTACCAACGTGATCTTCAACTCTATAAAACTTGATTTCTCCGTTCAGTACCTTATCAATAATTTCGTCCATATTCTTCCCCTCAAAAGCGCATAAATATCAGAAGCGGTTGTCTTAGGGCAATGTTAAGTAGATTATTCATTACTTTATAAACATGTTTCGTCGTTCAATAATGAAAACAAAACTCGTGGAATATTTTTAGTATATAACTCTGATCTTGTGACGATTCAGGTTTAATTACGTAAAATGTCTATTTCACGCAACAATTTGTATTTATGTTATTGAATAAATTGTGGTTGGAAAACGTTATAGGTGCAAAGACAAAACAATAGCTTTAAGATGAAAACAGTTGAGGAGAGAAATTTTGACAAAATTAGACACACGTATGATCTTGGATTCAAATACGAAAAGGAATATTATGGCTGCGCAATGGGTTGCAGAAATAATGCTAGATGGTTAAGGAAAAAATATCCTTATAAAGAAATAACTGCCTTCAAGGCACGATTGAGGGAGCGCTAATGAGTTTTTTCAAAATGATTACTACCGAGATTGACGTTTTGTTAACCACGATAAGAACTATAGAGCAAGGCAAAAGTGCTGATTCAGACAAAGAAGGCAAAGAATATTTCGATAAGGCCGCAATCGTTCTACTGCACATAGAAGATATGAAAAAATTAAGCGTAGAAACTAATGATCCAGTTAAGATAAGTACAGAATATGGTAAAGTTATTGTGAAAGTAAAGGAGTCAGAAGAAACAAAAGAAGGCATAGCTCTGGTTCCAGTGGGTCTTTGGGCTAATATGACTACAGGAGATTCCGTTCAAAGCACTGGGATTCCGCTTCTTAAGAATATCCCTGCAAAGATTGAATCAACAGATGAATCACCAAGTGATATAACACATCTTACAAGTGCTTGAAGTCCGAAAGGTGGTATACGGCATGACAGATTCTACAATTATAAAAAATGGACATGTTTACGATCCTATCAATAACATCAATGGAGAAATTTTGGATATTATAATCAAAGATGGAAAAATTGCAGAAAAGGCGTCTGTTGGCGCAAAAATTATAGACGCATCGAATATGATTGTCATGCCTGGTGCAATCGATATTCATGCACACGTAAGTTCTCAATCAGTTAATTTTGGACGTATGTTTACAAGACCACACTCACAGTCTCTGTTTACATCCTCTCAAATTGGTCAGGAATATATTAAACAAGGGTATACATTATTTATTGAAGCCGCAGTTACCGCTCACTTGGCACGGCATACACATTTAGAATTTCAAGATATCCCTTTCATTGATAAGGCATTTTTAGTTCTTGTTGGATCTGATGCGCATGTGATGGATTTTCTAAAAAAGGATAAGATCGAAGAATGTGCGACATATATTTCTTGGCTTCTTAAATCAGTTAAAGGGTATGGATTAAAGTTAGCAAATCCAGGCGGCGCTGAAATGTGGGCTTGGGGAAAGGATATACAATCAATCGAAAAAAAAATTTTAGGTTATGATTTGAGTCCACTTGACATTGTTAAAGGCCTAGTAAAGGTCAATGAATTGCTAAATTTGCCTCATTCTATACATCTCCATCCAAACCAAGCAGGACGCCCTGGTAACATTAATACAACAATACAAACGCTGGAATCTATTCAAGACATTGATAAAAGTAACAAGGCAAGACGCATGGAATTACTTCATCTTGCTCATGCCCAACTACATTGTTACGGAGGCGAGGACTGGGAAAGTTTTGAGTCAAAAAGTGAAACTATAACTGATTATGTGAATCTGCATGAGTGGGTTGAACTTGATATTGGCCAAATAACGTTTCACTCATCAACTGCTATTTTTCCCGATAGCGCTTATGCATATTATCTTGCCAAACTAGCTAATAATCGCTGGATAAGCAATAATATCGAGTTGGAAGGGAGTTTTGGAGCAGTTTACCTTATTTTCTCTCCTAAACAATATGTTGATGCAATAAAGTGGACTATAGGTCTTGAAATTGCGCTGCAAGTGACTAATCCTTGGCAAGTTCAGTTATCAACAGATCATCCTAATATGGGTCTACTAACTGATTATCCGAAAGTTATTAGTTGGCTGGTAAGCAAGCTCGCAAGGGATGAGATAATCAGTACGCTTCATACTGATGCTCAGAACAAAGCAATACTTCCCTACATTGAACGTGAGTACACTCTTTATGAAATTGCTATAATTACTCGTGCAAGCCAAGCAAAGTCATTAGGTATCGATATACAAAGAGGTCATTTAGGAATCGGAGCTCTTGCTGATGTAGTTGTATATAATTTTGACCCAAAAGCCAATGATCCCTCTAAGGAGTTTAAATTGTTAGAAAAGGCACTTTCGCATGCCGAATATGTAATTAAAAGCGGCAATCCTATCGTCCAAAAGAAGATAATTGATACAAATGTTTTTGGAGGATCAACACTCTGGGTGGATGCAAAGGTTAATGAAGACTTAGAAAAAAAGACTTTAGAAAAATTGGAGGGTAAGTTAGAGCGTTACGCATCAATAAATACACCCAATTTGTCTGTGGATTCTTCTTACCTCAGGAACTCGGAAAAAATAGAAATACAAAGCGAACTATAGATGATATTTGTACCTTGCATCAAGACTTTGTCATTTTGTCCGTTTCAGTTGCCAACTTCTTTTTACTTCTTAAAAAAGAGTTCAATACTTTTTCTGGTTCGCCTTTCTCGGTAAAATGACGTGTTTTGATGCCTTCCCTGCTTCGTAAATGTTGCTCTATCTCTTCAATTTTCTCCGTTAATAACTTTTTACATTCCTTTGGTATTTCAGGTATTTCTTCTGGTGGTTTTTTAACTAACGGCCTTTCCTCTTTCTTGTATTCGATTATCCGTGATAGATCGCTCTCCTTCCTCTTTCCTATTAACTTCTCAAATGCCTCCTTCCAAGCATTCATCCATGGCACATCTGGTATCTCAGTATGTTTCACCTTCTTTCGCTTTACTTCAATTAGACGTTCAGGACACGCATTGACACAGGCGCCACAGTAATTACAATCATCTTCTTTTACTTTGATTTTATCCCCTGTTTTTTCCTCGATATCCTTTGGTATGTACCAGCATTCTTGCGGGCAAATGTTTATACACGCTTTACATCCCGACGGATCACATTTTTCGAGATGATACACCGCTATAGTGCCTTCAAAGAGTTTAGGATCTTTCTCCAATTTAGGATAATCTAAGTCCTCAATGGATTTTTCATAAAACTCAAATTCGAAAGCGTCTTCAGGACAGATTATTGCACATAAACCACAGAATACACATTTATCTTGGTCAATCATAATTAGTGGTACTGTTCCTCTCTCAAGCGCACCTGTAGCTACTTCTGCTACGGGTCCCATCTCTATGGCATCGACTGGACAAATAATCTTACATAATTCACAGCCAATACATTTTTCAATTTTTAGATCAAGTCTTTTGGTTTTCTTTTCACCATCAGTCCGTAGATGTTTCCATTTGTACTCCATTTCTTCTTCTGTTACATCCATGTCCACTTCTGGTGAATCTGTGCTCATAATATCACCTAGTTTTCACTTCTGGCAACAATTCGACGCCAACCGGCTTGAGTTGCTCAATTTCGTCCACATATTCTTTTATTAATTTCGAAAGTCTTTTGCCTTCGCTTGCAGAAACGCTCACAATTTTCACACGTCTTGAGTTTATACCTACTAGTTCGAGAATTTCTTTCAGAGCATTAATTCGTCTTTCGGCTTTCATAAAGCCAGTATTGTAGTGACAATCCCCTGGATAGCATCCCATAACCAAAACTCCGTCTGCACCCTTTTTTAGGGCTTCAAGAACAAATATTGGACTTACTCTTGCTGAACACATCACTTTGATGACTCGAATATTAGTTGGATAATTTATTCTGGATATTCCAGCGTTATCTGCAGCTGCATAGGCGCACCAGTTGCATAGAAATCCAATTATTTGAGGGTATTCAGTCTTATTTTCGAGAGCAGCATCAATTTGGGCGAGTATTTGTTGGTCAGTGAAGTTTCTTATTTGGAGCGCACCCGTTACACAAGCCGCTGCACATGCACCGCATCCTCTACAAGCGACCTCATCAACCTCAATGTTTTTGCTGTCATCCAATTTTAACGCACTATAATCACAGGCGTGTTCACAAATTCTACAGCCCAAACATTCATCCGGGTCAATAACGGGAACGAATGGATCTAATTCTACTTCTCCTCTAGCAAGTAAGGCAGCCTTAAGGGCAGCAGCACTGGCTTGAACTGTGCAACTTTCTATTGCCGCAGGGAATTTTGACGTCCCAACAACATAGAAACCAGGTATTTGTGAGTCAATTGGTCGTAATTTAGGATGTCCTTCCAAATAAAATCCATCTTCACTTCGAGGAATGCCAAGAATTGAAGACATTTTTTCAGCATCTTTAGGAGCGGTAAGCCCAATTGATAAGACGACCATGTCCGCATCGATTTGAAGATGCTTACAAATCTCTGGGTTATAGACACTCAATGAAAGTGATCTGTTATTTGGCGTTTCGAGGATCTCAGAGGGTTGTCCACGAACAAATATAACCTCCTTCTCTCTCATTGTGTTATAGAATTCTTCATAACGCTTTCCAAATGCTCTAATATCTGTATAAAGGACATATATTTTGACTGAATCTCCAAGGCGTTCGATTATCGAGTTCGCCTGTTTCATTGCATACATGCAACAAACTTGTGAGCAATATTCATTCGTATTTTTGTCCCTTGAGCCCACGCATTGTACAAAGACAACAGTTTTTGGCGGTTGACCATCAGAAGGTCGAATAATGTCCCCTTCTGTGGGTCCGGAAGGACTAAGCAATCGTTCTAATTCTAAAGATGTTAAAACATTGCTATATTTGCCATATCCATATTCTGCAGTTATACGTGCATCAAAAGGCTCATAACCTGTAGCGACTATTACCGCACCCACTTTCACTTCAAAGGTTTTTGGTTTTTGTTCAAATCGGATCGCGCTCCTCTCGCAATAAGCTTCGCAATTACGACAGCCTATGCAACTATCGGAATCAATTTTATAGATAAATGGAACTGCTTGAGGAAATGGGATATAGATTGCCTTCCGCATACCTAAACTTAGGTCAAATTCATTTGGCACTTCGACTGGACAATTTGGGACACAATCTCCGCAGCCGGTACATTCGTCTGGATCTACAAAAATTGGATTTTGTCTGATTTTCACACTAAAATTCCCTATACCTCCCCTTACCTCTAATACTTCAGAGTTGGTATATAACTCAATATTTGGATGCTGATAAACTTCAACCATTAATGGGGCGAGAATACAAATCGAGCAATCGTTAGTTGGGAAAACCTTGTCGAACATTGCCATATGACCACCAACTGTGGGCTCACGTTCGACCAGATAAACTTTATGACCTAAATTAGCCAAATCCAACGCGGCTCGTATACCCGTTACGCCTCCTCCAATAACTAGAAATTCATTTTCGACAGGAATTTGTATTTTTGCAAAGGGTTGCAATAATGTTGCTTTTGCGATGCCCATCGCTATTAGATCTATGGCCTTTTGTGTAGCTCTTTCAGGATCATGTGCATGAACCCATGAACCTTGTTCTCGAATGTTGACGACTTCTAATAAGTATGGGTTCAGCCCAACTGCTTCAAGCGTCTTTCTAAAAAGTGATTCATGGAGATTAGGGGTGCATGAAGCTATTACCACTTTGTCTAGGTTGTTCTCGACAATGTCATCTTTTATCAACTTTAAACCTGGATCTGCGCACAGAAATATATCATCTTTAACAAAGATACCGCGTTTTGTGAAGTAATCTACTACCTCTTTGATGTTAATAACCTCAGCTATGTTCTTACCGCAATGACAAACAAACACTCCAACTTTTGGCTTAGCCTTCATAGTTTCCCTTCTCTTATAATGCGTTCTTTTCAATGTACGCCCTTGTCAGGCATTGATAACGAATGATGGATGACTAGTAAACATCATAATATATATTCAAGATTTCTCAGAGATTCTGTATTAATGTTCCTTATTATTCTTTAAATGGCATTCGATTTTGTCACTTGAACATTCGTTATGAATGTTCTAAAATTCTAAGAGAGTAGTTTATACTAATTGTGAGATGCCAAGACAAATCTGAATTAAAAGTTCATATACTATTGCTGAAAAGGGTAAATTATTCAATCGTGGTTCATTAAGTGTTATAACGTTGAATCAAAATAGTAACAAAGCTATATTTTTCGCTATAAATTGATACCGGTGACTCGACACCAACATTAACGGGCGGTGTGTATTCACTTTCACAACGGTCCCATA
>JAEOSO010000007.1 GCA_016840315.1 Candidatus Borrarchaeota archaeon
TTACCCCTGTCACTATGCTGACTGGTCGCTTATGGGAGGATATACCTCCACCCCAGTCGGGGAATTGCGGGTGCGGATTACAGCACCATACCAAAAAGCAATAGCACCAAAAAATTATATAAAGCTAGCGGCTTTCATCCCCCACCTGTCGGAAGGGGACTTCCCGCCGCATAAGTTAAAACCAACTGCGCAAAACAAGGCTGGTGTTTGTTCTAATAACACCATTAGTTAGCCGGATTTTCTCAAGCGTTTGATTGAGTTTTTCAATTGATGTGGTACTGAGAAAAGCAATGATATCGTATTCTCCAGTAGTTTCATACAAATGTGATACTCCATCGATCTTAATAAAATCCTGCGAGATACTAGGTGTATGGATTTGAGCTTGCGTGGTGATAAGTGCAATAGCCTTTGTTTGCTGCTCTTCATCGACCTCAATAGTGAATCTTTTAATAACTTCGTGTTCCTGCAAATTTTTTATCCTTTTCCGAACAGCAGTTTCTGAAAGTCCGACTGCTTCAGCGATTTTAACAAAGGAAGTTCGCGAATCCTTTCTTAAGATGGCAATAATTTTTTGGTCTATTTCATCCAACACATGTGGAACCTCCCATTCAAATAATTGATTTCCAACCTTATAGAAATTATGGGATGAAAAATCCAAGAGAATAAGCTTACATCGCTCTTTTTTTCAGAAAAAAGCGTAAGGAAACTATATTATAGCAGAGCCTATTTTAAGGAATTAATTGCATTAAGCACAACTTTTCTTAATTTAAGAAGGTAGGTTTGCCGTAGATTTACCAATAGTATCAATAATGGCACTAAAATGATAGTGTATGGCGAGAAATATTTGAATAAAGCGCTATCCAAATTCCCTTCAATCAAAAGTGGCAGATTATACTCTAAAAACGGATTTTGAATCCACAGATAAGGAACTGGGTCAGTAACAGCACCAGTCGCTATTGCAAATACACTATATGCCAAGGTGGCAAAGAAAAGAACTTTAAACCAACGGTTATTTGCAATATTGGGTGTATCCAAAAGTATCCCTATAGGAACGACAAGAAAAGGAATGACACTCAATAAAAGTCTAGGACCATAGGCCCCACCTCCGTGCCATACAACATACACGGAAAGCACAAATAGCATCATCAAAAAGGTTGACGCAAACCATATGGCCTCGTGTTTGTAGCGTCTAAAAAACAATACAAATCCATAGGCTCCAAATAAAAGAAAAGGTGAAAGATAAAACAGCCCACGATAGGTGCTAAACAATAAACCGAAGAGACCGAGGTATATCGGGTAAGAGAATGCCTGAGTGCTCTGGACATCACCATAAGTGCCAGTATAATTGTAAGGTGTTGAGAACGGGCTACCAAAAGCAGCAAAATGATACCAAGCGAGTAAACTTAAGCAGGCAGTATATGAAACAAGAAACAGCAGTAATTTTCTGAAATCTCGCTTAAAAGCATAAAACGCGAGAATTGGTGGCAATGCAAGTACATTTTGATAATCGATACAGACAGAATATCCCAAGGCCAGACCAGCAAGGAATACCTTTTTACCATCTTCTCTTCCATTTTGAAAGTAATGAACTGTGAGATATGCCGCTGAAATCAATAGAAATGCGGAAGTTCCATGTGCAAAAAAGGTTTTTCCATATACAAAGGCGATCGTACCAAAGGCGTAAGATAAAGCTGTTATGAGACTTGTCTTTTCACTAATTTTAAGCAATTTACAGAGTTCAAAAATCACTACAACACTGAGTGAGGTGAATATAGAACCGCATACAACTATAAAACTTGCCAGCGTTCCGTTAATTAACAAAGTATCTGAATACAATCTATATGCAATAAATTTGCCGATGAAATAGAAAGGAATTCCTAGAAAACTTAACCCTGGTCCTTTATCTGAGTAATAATTCCCACTCCCTGGAGGATATTCGCTGTAATCTATCCACCATGTCCATTCCATATAGTCATTAATTTTAAACGAATGTTGTTCTACAATTGCCATAATTAAAGCAAGGCGAGTTCCTTCATTAGGAGAATTAAAGCCATTGATAAAGTACGCGTACACAATTAAAACACTAAGAAAAAGCCGTACCCTTACGTCCCTAAACTGCTGGAAGACTCCTATGTCTTTAATACGAGTTTTTTCAAACATTTATCGTCTCTCTTGAGTGGATGTTCTTATTTTTAAAAATTGTAATGTCCGAATTTAATTACTTAGGAACCTTAAGGATTTGCACTACATCATTTTCGTATACTTTTTCGAAGGGTGTCTTACTGAACTTGGCAAGACTATTTGCAGGATATGATTCTTTTTCTATGAATCCGATATATACATAATCCACATCATAAGCTCTTAGTAACTCAAGGCATTGCTCTAGATCACTTGTAGTATACATTAAATCGATGTCCGCGGCCCGTTCTTCAACAAGGTATAAATATTGGCGCATATGACTTGTCCATCCCAAAACGACTCGTTTATGGGCGACTGTAGCTACGCGCGGATACCATTTATACGCGTGTGTATATTTTTCAAGAAAGATAGGGTTACCTGGGATATTTTCTCGAATCCACATTAGGGCTTCGTACTCTTCAGGATGATCTCTCTTAAATTCAACTAGGGCATCAAGCCCATTTTTCTCCCCTTCAAAGGGTGCAGCTACGTGTCTAGATATATGAAAAAAGGGTGTAAGTGTGTGAAGAGTTGTCAATGCCAACACAATGACTAAGCAAATTCCTATAAGCGAGTTTTTTGAAAACATGAATTCCTTTATTGTCATACCTCTAAAACGAGGAAGGGTGTATTGAAAAACTCTCTTAAACCCGATTCCAGCAAAGACAGAAAATGGTATCCATGTTTGAACCGTAATTTGATTGTAAGTATTCGGCCACGTGTGCAAATACCAAATATTAGCAAAAAACAAAGAAAAAGCAATCATAGAAAGAAGAAGTATACTTTGGGCTCTGAACTGGTGGTTTTTTGACCGGAGGGATGTATAGGCGCCAATAGTTCCAAGAAACAAGAAAATTCCAAAATAGGCAAGGTAGACCCATAAACCAAGTCTCGGCAATTTAGCATAAATCCAGAAATTAAAGCCTCTAATTCTACCGTAGTTTAGATATAAGTAAGGAAGATAAACTATCGCGCTTAACCCAACTGACAACAAAAGTTTAAACGCTTGATTTAATGCCTTCTTTCTCCAGACAATTACAAAAGTTAGAATAAACAAAAGAACGGTTCCAAGTAAAGTTAAATATTCGAAAGGATATGTAAGGAGAATATAACCCATCATAAAGCCGAGTAGAGCAGTAATAAACCAATTTTTTTCATATTGAATTGAGAGAATTAATAAATAGATCGTAAAAATGAAGAATGGCCATGAATAGGTAATAGGCTCAGTACTGAAAAAATACGAGATAAAAGACGCAGCAAAAGTGCCTGTGCGATACCAATGATCCCATAGATAGATTTGAGTCAAGGTATAGATATGATGAGACTGAGGTATGGGATTGCCTTGTAATACATAAATTAAGATATAAACCCCAGATAGATTTCCACAAAATAAAAACAAAGTAGAGAGTAACCCAATTTTTTTGCTTTTAGTAAATCTATAGGCAAGAGAATAGCCTCCAAGGGCTGTAAGTCCTGCAAAAAACGGAATTTCCACATTAAATACCACACTCACTTCTTCCTGGAATAAGATGCAGAAGATAGCAGTAAACAAATGAAAGAAATAGGGATATGTGACCTGACTGCCTGAATACCATGGATTCGGCGGAGGAATAGAGCGCGTTGTAATTATTTGTCCGACTACTGCAGCATGCCACCAAGTATCTCCAGCTAAGCCAATGGCAGGATTGAATATTCTAGGGAGCAATATCAATACAAAAGAAATGAAAAAAAGGAGAACCGTGATTAATACTTCATCTTTATTGGCAAGAAGTTTCTGCTTCAAATCTTTTTTATTGATCGGATTTTGGAAATAGGGATAGATGTTAAGTGCTCCCAGCAACCCTGTGACTAGTAAAATTACGCTTATATACAAAGAAAACCATATTGAAATCAACCAAATTAAGTAACTTAAGAAAGCAAAGGATAGAATTGAAGAAATGAATATCTTTTCAGGTATTGACAAACTTTGGAAGAGCGAATTGACAAGCGGAAAAAGCAAAAAACTAAAAGCCGTTAAGGCAAGAAAGATAACTACTTCTAAAGGCATTACAGTGCACTCCGCAGAAAACCACCAATTTCTTTTTCTTTAACAAATATAGCAAGAACTATGAAAACCATTAGACACAAAGGTATTATGTTCCAAAGAAGACCTTGTGGACCTCCAGTCAAAAGTTTTGCGGAATAAAGATCTGAGAGATGGAGTCCTGTTTCTTGAAATAGTTGTAGGTCTATAAAAGGAGTTTCAAATTCTTCAAATCGTGAAATGACTTTTCCGAAAATCCATCCTTCAATTCCTGAAAGAAAAAGCGGGAATACCTGAAAAAGGACAAGTTTATGATTCCATGCAGAAAATTTTTTTGCATAAAAGTGGAGTTCATTCGTAGCAAACATGATAAGAAGCGGCACGGTGGGTTGGAGTGTTTGCCTTACAAATCCTGCTTCTGGATATCCCCAGTATACGGCTGTTAAGAAAAATGGCAAGAAAACAAAAGATAATAACTTTAGTTCATTAGATATAATACTCCTTGTTTTAGATAACCGTAACAATTTCATTATTACAAGTAAATACAGGAAAAGAGTTAGCGCTCCGGGGTAAGTATGATAAAAATGCCACAGCAAAAAACGATAGTTTCCCGTTATCAGATACCCGACAACTTGAATAGGAATTAGTGAGCGGATGATGTTTAACAATCTATTTCGCACAGGAACAATGAGCGAAGTATTGAAAAAACTTCTAATTAATGCATACGGGGTTGTGTACACCTCTGTATAATATTGCGTGGCAAAAGGATAATAAATAAGGCGTGAAGGCAGTAACGAACCAAAAACTATCGTATTCCACACAAAGTAGGGAGTAAGAAGCAAAGCAAAGAGCAAGAGCCCATACAATAATTTTTTTTGGAAAAAACGGCTCTTTCTTGTTATTAAAAGGAAGAGCGTAGCAGAAGCTATATAAAATAAGGCATATGGGTGGCTAAGGAATGCAAATGCACTGAAAAATACTGAGAAGAGATAGTTTTTCTTACAGAATAGAAAATAGAACATTAACAAGACAAAGTAAGCTGTTAAATTCTTAGCCCATGTATAAAGGGCGTTTTCAATTAAGTATGGATTGACTATTAAAAGGAGGAAAGTGGTTACACCTACCTTTCTTCCAAAGAATTTTGATGCAATGGAATATGCAGGAAGCAGAAGTGCGCTATTTGCGAGACAGCTGAATATCTGTGCTATCCAAAAGTTGTTACCGAACATCACGTAGAAAAAGGTAATTAAAAGATCGAAAAAAGGCGTTCGGTCTTGAGATGGAGTCCAGTTATGATCTAAATAATTTGAAGGATACACAATAGTATATCTGAACCAATCGGCGCCTAAAACAGGGTGGTTAAGGAGCGTTGCGAGAAAAACCTTGCTGATGAATTGAACAAAAAAAAGTAGAAAAACTATTTTTAATTCAGGTACGTTTAATATGGCTATAAAAGAATGTTTGTCAGATTGGGATTGTTTCTTGATGCGAAGAAACGTGATAAATGTAATCAGACCAATGATGCATAATGTAAGTAGAGGAATCCATAGCCAAAACGCCAAATGAAAGATTGCAACTATACTTAATGGGATTATGAAGATTGCAAATGAAAAACCTATACTCATCATAAATTTTTCAATTACGTTAAAAGAGGATGAAGAATAAACGAGTAGAAAACCCGGGATGATACAAAAGAAATAAATTATTACGCTAGTCGCCCAATACGTTAAAATACCAAGTGACATTTCTTTTCACTAAGGGATGTAGCAGTGGTTTTTGTTTCATACGTTAAGGTCACAATTTATTTGGGTTTTTAATACATCTAATCTGATTCAATTGATGTTGTGATTTTAGGTCCATCTTTCGTAACAATCATCGTTTCTTCAGCTTGTGCGACCTTGCAACCTTTCTTATCTGAAAGTATTTTGTATCGATGGAAGACACCCTTCGTGATGAGTTCATTTAATGCCACTTTATAGGCTTTGACTTGCTTGGCGATCCATCTCTCGCTGAAGGGTAACGTTTTATACTCCTTCAAAACAGCACTAATTATTTTTCGAGCACCCTTTGATCTAACTGGGGTTCGCACTGGCAGTAAACGATAAATGTAGCCATAGGGTAGATCATGAACCGAACCTGTGCCTGTTGAAGAGAAGGTTTCAATTGCGTATACTTCACCCTCTTCGATCTTTGTCCCATATGGAATGCGAACATTAGGTATCGTCTTAGGACCATGCAAAGCATATTCTTCCAAAATATGTCCAGAAAGTTCTTTAATTGGCTTGAATTTGCCCTTTGATTTAATAGTAGATTCAACTATTTTGCCAATATCTTTTGTATTAGTTCCAGGCAGCATTGCTTCAATTGCGGCATGGCAAGAAGCCACAGCAGCGTCAACCAATTTATCGAAATCTGGATCGAAGTTTACTGTAAATGCTGAGTCAGCAATAAAACCATCGACGTGTGCACCGATATCTACCTTTACGATATCGCCTTCTTTTATTACTGTTTTATCCCCAGGTGGCGATGAATAATGGGCGGCTATATGGTTAATTGAGACATTACAAGGAAATGCAAGTTTTCCTCCTTCTTTTATCACAGATTGTTCAGTCTTTTCGCAGATATCAAGGAGTTTTGCACCAATTCTTACAAACGGTCGAACGTATTCTTTTGTCTTCGCAACAACTTGGCCTGCTTTTCTATATTTTTCAAACTTATCTTCCTTTGAACTTGATTTTTTGCGTGACATTCAAATCCGCCTCTCCGAAACGAATCGAGAAAATAATAACTAGGAAATTGGTTACCAATGTTTTTTTGTTTTGGTACCATGTTTAAATTAATCCTTGCATTACACTCTGTGAATAACAAGGCTTTGATTGGGATAATAGTTACTTTAAATTTTGCTATAACGGTTCGTGAGTGAAGTGAAATATCAAGTCTTAGCAGGAATGTTGAGTAAGATAGAAGATACGTCAAAAAGAAAGGAGATGACGAATTATTTAGTGGAGTTATTTAAAGCTACTCCTCCAGACCATATCCGAGTCGTTATTGGCCTTATAAGAGGCTCACCTTACCCTGATTATGAAGATTTCCAATACGGAATGGCTGAAAAAATGGTAATAAAATCTATTGCAAATGCTACTGGATTAACTACAGATCAAATTGTCGGAAAAATGAAAGAAAAAGGGGATCTAGGAAAAGCTGCGGAAGAAGAGTTAGCAACGAAAAAACAGACGACTTTGTTTACAAAGCCGCTTGATGCCAAATATATGTCAGCGACACTTGATAAGATAGGCAGAACAAGTGGTAAGGGCTCAGTAGACATTAAAATTAAACTATTAGCAGGATTGCTGACAAATGCTACCCCTTTAGAAGCTAGGTACATAATCCGGACAATTTTGGGTCAAATGAGACTTGGTATGGCTGATATGACTATTATGGATGCACTTGCAATTGCCTATACTGATGATGCCACAAATAGACCAATAATAGAAAGAGCATTTAATATTTCGTCAGATCTTGGCCTAATTGCAGAAAAATTAGTGAAAGAAGGAATAGCGTCTGTCAAAGACTTTAAGGTCACGATTCGACATCCAATTCGCATGATGATGGCACAAAGGTCTGGAGAGACGGAAGAAATATTTGAAAAGCTAAAAGGAACATTTATTGCTGAATTTAAGTACGATGGAGAACGTCTTCAGATTCACAAGGATGGCGAAACCATACTTCTTTTTTCAAGAAGGCTTGAAGAAATTAGCGAACAATATCCAGATGTATGTGAAATGGTTAGAACGCAGATTCGTGCCAATAAGACAATTATAGAAGGTGAAGTTGTTGCATATAACATTGAAACAGGAGAATTGCGTCCTTTTCAGGAACTAATGCATCGGCGGAGAAAGTACGGGATAAAGGAAGCTATGAAAGCTATTCCAGTTAATCTTTTCCTATTTGACCTTTTATACCTTGAGGACAAAGATTTCACAAATAAAAACTATCCTCTTCGTAGAAAAGCGCTAGAGGGGATAGTAACCGAAACAGAACAACTTAGACTTGCTGCTCAAAAAGAAGTAATTAACGAAGATGAATTAGAAGAATTTTTCGAATTAGCTGTTGAAAAAGGATGCGAGGGAATTATGGCCAAATCCATTCAAGACTCTATTTATCAGGCTGGAGCAAGAGGCTGGCTCTGGATTAAATATAAAAGAGATTACAAAAGCGAAATCGCTGATACTCTCGACTTGGTGGTGATTGGGGCATATATGGGATATGGTGCACGTACAGGTTATTATGGCTCGCTTCTGATGGCATGTTATGATCCGATCGAGAGCCAGTTTAAAAGCGTGTGCAGAATGGGAAGTGGATTTACAGATGAACACTTGGAGACTCTTCAAAAATTATTAAAACCATATCAAGTCTCAGACAAACCACCTCGAGTATTTATCAACGATTCAATTATACCAACAGTTGACGCATGGTTTAAGCCTGCAATTGTTCTAGAGGTTCAAGCTGCTGAACTAACACTTTCGCCCGTGCATACATGCGCTTTAGATAAGATAAGAAAGGGAAGCGGTCTAGCTATGCGTTTCCCACGGTTTACTGGACGTATAAGGGATGATAAGACTGCTGAACAAGCAACATCTCAACAGGAAATTATCGACCTTTTTAGAGGTCAGTTAAAGAGAATAAAATAAAATAGAAGAATGGAATATGTAAGGTAGGATATGTGCTTTGAGCCTATAATGTAATAAGAAAATCCATGATAAAGACAATTTTATCACTAGGAGATTGACAATTACCAATATCTAAATTATACACGGTGGTTTTCAATTTGGTTTGGAAAAAAATCAAGAAAATGTCAAAAGACACTCTGCATAAGATTACGCTAAAGGGTGATTCAGAAGATAAATTTGCTGAAATTGATCCTGATAAACTACCAGATGATAAAAAGTATATTGATCTTGAAAGTAGGACTCGCGCAGACAAAATTGTGAGAGGAAGTTTAAAGACAGGATTAGTTTCGATAGGAGATGCATTAAAAGAAGCCCATGCAAAATTCATCGAGTTACAGCTTTTAAATTCATGGACACAAATGGATGAAATAATTGATCGCTTGGACATATTTTATAACGAAGTAATCAATCCAGATTATGGATTCTCGACATATTTTGAAGTTAAGAAAATAGAAGATATTGATTTCAAATTTGTTAGAGTTCTTGAATACAATATTCTTACCGAGCTGAACGCTTTAGAAGAGAGCGTAATATCCTTCAAAAATGAAGTTATAAGCGAGAATTTTGTAGGCGCCGGCATTGAAAATTTAAATTTATTCTCTGAGAAACTTTCAGAATTGCAGCAGTTCTATGAAGAACGTAGGAAACTAATATCCAGTTATGAAAAACTTGCCGTTTAACTATAAAAAGAAACGAGATAATCTCTAGGTGAGATCAGAGATTCTTTCAATGAGCATGCCTTCACACACTATTGGATTGTTTTTAAGTGCAATTGCATGTGCCTTTGAGAGCCGTGATTCACTATTAGAATAAATTTCAAGAAGTAAGTCACCCTCTTTCACTTTATAACCCACCTTCGCATGGAGTAATATTCCAGCACCTTTATCACGAGGAGTTCCTGCTGCATTGCAAATTTTTACAATCTGACTGTTATCGACTCTTACGATATAGCCATCGCAGGATGAGTACAACTCCGCCTTATAATTGCCTACAGCAACATCCTGTGATTTAACAGCAGGATTACCGCCTTGTGCTTCAATTATTTCTTTCATTTTGCTCAATGCTTTTCCTGAGTTCAAAATCTCCTCAGCAAGTTGTTTTCCTTGACCTTTCACTGCTTTGCCGCTCATTTCAAGAAGCACTCCAGCTAATGCACATGATTTCTCAACTAGGCTGGCTGATGGTTTGAATCCCTCTAAAGCTTGAAGTGCTTCTCGTGCCTCTAGTGCCGGACCGATTGCATGTCCAACGGGCTGCCCTCCATAAGTTATTGCAGCCTCAGTTTTTATCCCTATTCGATCACTAAGCTCTACGAATTGCCGGGCGAGAGTGTTTGCCTCATCAACGCTCCCAACCTTTGCACCTCTCTCATAATATCGGGTAAGCGTCGGAATGTCTAGAACAAGAAAATCCACTCCAGTTGCCAATTTTTTTGAGAAAATGCTCGCCATCATTTGAGGCAATGGATCTATACCTAGCCCATGCTCAACTCGGTGAATAAAGATATCATCAGAAGGTGCCAGATTAAGAGCGCCTCCCCAAGCAATCGTTCCTCTCACTTTTTGTGCTAATTCCTTGAGTTCATCTATAGTGAATTTCACATCTGCCAATACTTCAAAGGTATCTGCAGTTCCTGCGGGTGAAGTAATAGCCCGGCTTGAGGTTTTAGGGATGAGTAAACCGGCAGAAGCAATTATTGGGACGATAAGTAAGGTCACTTTGTTACCCGGGACACCTCCGATGGAGTGCTTATCGTAAACGGTTTCATCAAAATCGATCATTTGTCCGGTCTCTGCCATAGCTCTTGTTAAGTACCCAATTTCCTCCATATCTAACCCAATAAACTCCTCTGCCAGGATAAACGCCGCAAGTTCCAAATTAGAGAGGTTCCCTGCAACAGCATCTGCAACAATTGAGTATAATTTATCTTTTGATAGCGTCTTACCTTTCATTTTTTCTTTTATGAAGTAGAACGATTCAGGACGTCCTACAGCGGCAACCTCTACTCCCGTACTTAACTCAAATGGAAATTTCTCTAGTAGGTCCTTATAAATTCCAATTTCGCCCTCATTTACAATAGTTTTGGTGGTTTCAATCATACCAACCGTAGATAGCTGACTTTGTCTTATCTTGAGTCGATCGCCGTTTTTAAACCCCATTTTTGTAGCATCATCTTCATTCAAAATGACTTCATTCTTTCCAGAGGTAATATCAATCGGTTTGATAGTGAATTCCAAAAACTCACATCCTAAAAGAAGCCTCTGATTTATTTTCTCGATCACATCAATTCTCACTGTGATTGAGAAAGATTTCCACAATTTAATTGTTGAATTACTGGTTCTTATAACTTTCCTGAGAGTTCGTCAATTATCGATTTAGTGTCTGTTGGAAATCAAGGCTCACCGAATTCGAAATTAACGCATAGAAAAGACCAAAAACATTTACACAGCAACATCCCGAAATTATTAGATCAAAAGTGTTACGAGAAATTTTTAAACTATGACGTATAGGCTTCTAATATAGGTGTATAAATAGCGCTACGGGATTAGAATGAGCGAACTTGCACAGAAAATAATTAAGTATACTACAATCAAAGGTCGCACAACTCTTGGTGATATCTGTGATCGTTTTGAAATACCTATAAAAAATTGCAAAGCGGTTCTCCTAGAACTTTGGGAAAAAGGGGAATGGACGGGCGCAATTGATTGGCGCAATAAATTAATTCTTCCTCCCAAATCTCTCGAAACATTGCCTAAATGTCCTCAGTGCGGGAAAGATATTAAAACAACTCCTAATCTGGAGAATATTATTGAATGTGGATATTGTGGCTTGAAGATTTATTCTAAAAAAAGGGAAGAAGTTAAAGACAGCTAAAGATCGCCTTTAAGTTTATTCAGAAATATAATAAGTTTTTCAAAATCCATTGCTTTCAACATGGATATTTTTCGTTCCCAATCTTCATCGGAATAACTCGCAAGTCTTTTTTGTATTTCTAACGCTATTTTAAAGTTTGTTTCTACTTGTGTTCTCCATTTATCTTCAAATTGCATAAGATAGTCCTCAGATGTATCGCTATCAGCGATCGCATTAGCGGCGATCTCACCCGCAGCGTATCCAAGTTGTAATGCGTATCTGATTCCCTCACCAACTAATGGTGATCCATGCCCTGCGGCATCTCCAACACTGATAAATCTATTCAACACCGTTTTAGGAAGCGGCCCTTCACAAGGAAAGATTCCATGATGGTATTCGACAGGAACTGCATGTTTTAGGTATTTTGAGACATTTGGATGATGATGCATCACTGCTTTCAAATATTCGAATGGGTTTTTTCGGCTATCAGGTCGTATAATTCCGACACCAATTTTTGCACGATTTTTTCCTGTAGGAAAAATCCACGCATAACCTGCAGGTGCATATTTTTCTCCCAAAATAAAATCTACATGGTTTTCATCTGGAAGCGGCACATATGCCTCATATTCTGCACCAATACCATATCGCTGCCACTTGCCTTTTTTTAGACCTAATTTACGAGTGATAAGGGATGCACTACCTGAAGCATCTACAACGATTTTTGAGTAGACTTTCTTAGGCGCTGAACCGAAAGACTTAATATTAACTCCAACGATCTCATCATCTTCCAGTATTGGTGAGATTACCTTCGTATTAGGTAGAATATTGGCGCCTTCTTCTGCTGCCTTCATTGCTAAAAACTGAATCGTCCCTCTTACATTAATTATACAACCATAAGGATCTTGATCATTAAAACTAGCAGAAGCAGTTTCTCCTGAAGGAGAGTGAAAAGCAATGGAATTTATAGGGTGTACAAGGCTTTCATCAAGCCCAAGTTGGAGCATCTCATTATACCAACTGCCTCCACTTGTATGAACTGGGTATCCCAATTCCTTCTCCTTCTCCGCCACTAAACAGTTTACATTGTTCTTTGACGCTGCTATAGCAGTTGCTAATCCTGCAAAACCACCTCCAACAATTATGACATCATAGTCCATCAATACCACCTGACCTGGAGGAAGAAGAATGGAATGTATTTTAAAATAGTTTATATCAAGAGCGTAAAGACCATTTACTTTTGTATCTTGTTAATGGCTTGGATTATTTCAGAAAGAGCTTTTCCATTATCGAGTGGGATAGTTTTTTCGACAAATGTACCCTGAACAACTATATTTGCCCCTGCTTTAACACAATTTACAACTGCGTCAGCAGAATTTAAACCACCGCCGACGATAAAGGGAATATCGATTATCTGTGCAACAGCCTTAATCATATTCAAAGGAACCGCTGCATTGGCGCCAGATCCCGACTCTAGATAAACTAGTTTAAATCCTAGGTATTGTGATGCAAGGGCATAAGCTGCTGCAATTTTAGGTTTTTCTCTTGGAATTAGGTTTGCATCTCCAACAAATCCAGCAGTTGCACCAGGTTCTATGAGTAGATAAGCCATTGATATTGCCTCTAGACCCCAACTTTTGAGAATTGGTGCACTCATCGCCTGTGCTCCTGCGATCCAATAGGGATTTCGAGAATTCAGCAAACTCATGAAAAATACAGCATCTGCAAATTTACTGAGACCTGAGATATTTCCAGGGAATAAGATTACTGGGACATTTACTTTTCGTTTTATCTCTTTAACCGTTTCATCTAGAATTCCAAAAGCCGTTGACCCTCCAACCATAATTCCATTGCTTCCTGCCTCAACAGCAATTCTTGCGGTTTCTCCAGCATCTTTTGGAGATTGACGTAAAGGATCAGGATCAATGAGTGTTAGATGCACAGCATTACTTTCTTGCGCTTTATTACGTAGATAATCCCAGACAGGGTGTTTTGACATATTTAGTGTCCTCCAATAAAGCTATTCGACCTTTAATCAAGAATAGTTACAATCGATGTTAGTGGATATCTGTTCATGTATTTTGGCTCATATAATTTTCTCGATTTCAAGTTTGCTATTAGCAATACCATAGTTCATTATAAAATGCAATATTAAATAATCATAAACGTAGTAATTTACAGAAACACTGTTATGTTTATTTAAACGGTCTGAGATATGGACATGAAAAAATTAATCGTTTTTCTTTAAAACAATGCCTATTTTTGGTTCGAGATTGAACGGAATATATTCAGGAGGGGTTTTTGTTCGGTGTAGTTTGGAGATTCGTAGATATCCATCATGTTCTTCTTTTTCAGAGGGTAAGAAGTCTATAACGCCATCAAAACTCGCCCTTATAGATACTTCCAGTGGTGTGGGAATGCCACCTCGTGTATATACAGCTATGCCGACTGAATTCGATCTCCAGAATCGATCTCGCCAAATTTTTGTAGCTCCTAAAGTGTGGGCAGGAGGGCTAAGATGTACAAGTGGTGTCATAACTATACAACATCTGTCTGGGGCTTTTAAATGCTCAAATTCGTCATAAATTAGTCTACTGGCAGCATTGAGGTCTGTTAGAACAGTTTCAGGGATTTCAAGAAATTTAAAGTTTGGAAGGGTTTTTTTGAAATCCCAGAATTCCGACACCGATTTTCGGAAAACAAACTCTGTCTCTGTTGTAGCTACGTACAGAACTTTTTCGTTCCTTTCAAGTCCTTTAAAGGAGAATTGCTTAGAAAAAATTAACTCTGCATAACCATCAAAGCCCCAAACGCTGATAAAACTTCCTCTAGGGAAGCCTCCTTTAATCAGATCATCTAACCCGTCAATTCCAGAGGCAATACGATCTACATCGTCCTTTGATTGTGACAAACTTTTTCTCCCCTACGCGCGCGGTTTTATTACAATCCCATGTCCTGTAATTTCAAAAGGATACACGCCAATTTTATGATGGACGCCTCGCATTTTTCTAACTTCAATATATCGTTCACGTGTCATTCCTTCTGGTCTAAAATATAACGAAATAAGTCCATCAGCAACGAATTCTTCAACACCATATCGACTTAGCACAGTAGAAGCTTGTTCAAAGGATACTTCAGGCACTTCGGAAATCATAAGAATTGTACAACCCATATGTTTTAGAATTGCACTCAGACGATGTAATTCACGGCGTACAACATCTTTGCTTTTTAAAGCCATTAGAAGTGCCGTAACGGAATCTAACACAACTCTTTTTGCTTTATTTCTTTTTATTGCAAGTTTAATACGCTCAATAAGGGGTGTCAGATCGTCAACTTCCCTAACTATCCTTACTGACTCCTCACTGGCAAACACTTCTACAAAAATGAGTTTTTTTTCTTCTATCAAAGATTCAAGATTCCATCCAAATTTTTTAGTATTATCAATAATCTCTTGGGCGGTTTCCTCAAAAGTTACATATACGGCAGTTTGTTGGTTTTCGATGCCGCCAACCAAAAATTGTGTGCTGAATATCGTTTTTCCGGTGCCTGCATATCCGGTGAGCATAATTACCTTTTTTTCAGGGACGCCACCGTTAAGAATGTCGTCGAGACCAGGTATTCCAGTCCGTATTTGTTTCATATATTTTTGCTCCATTACTCTATGTTATAATGCTTACTGTTTCTGAGGAAAACTTCAAGTTATAGAATCTCGATTTTCTGATTTGAATCAAATTTGATTGATTTTTATATTTCTTCTTTTATATAAAAATTGCTTCTTTTATATAAAAATTGCTTTTACTATTCTCGATAGGAATTTTCTTTTATTTTTTATTATGCAACTCAAGAATTTTTAACACGCGCTCTTCTAAAACGGTTGCTGGGAGATCATACAGCGTAATACGCGCCCTTCGACCCCGCCTTCCCCTGCCGAGAGGTCCAACAGCCTTCCCGATTATGCCAACCGAATCAAGATGACTTACATATTTTCGAAATGCAGACATCGATTGAGCTTTAAAGCCCTTTTCTTCGCATGCGATCTGGTAGTATTTGTAAGCTTCATTAATAGTAGTAGCAGTTATTCCATGATGCTTTAATCGCCTTGCTAATCCAAGTGCTGTCAGGAGTTCATGATCATTTAAGTCGTCTAAAACGTCGGGACGTAATTCAGGATATACTCCAACTTTTGCCCTCCGTACATTTTCTGCGTTAATTTCACTATTATGCTCGTAATCTGCCATTTTTCCGGCTCTCAATAAGATTTCTATTCCATGACGAGCGTTCTGGGTTTGACTAGCTATTTCGGCAACCATTTCAATAATTTCCTCTGATATTACTCCTGGGTTGAAGGCTAACTGGGCGCGATATGTCAGTATGTCGACCAGCTCGTCCCTAGTATACCCGGGTATGTTAATTTGGTCATGAATATGTCCAGAGAGAGGTGCGTTAAGTATAGCCCGCCATTCTGTACGTCTACAGATTATTATTGTGGAAATTCGGCTACGTCCTATACCAAAGACTTCACTGGCGTGAATTATCGACAAAATTTCGTCACTACCTAAAAGATTAGCTTCATCAAGTGTAATAATTAAACGCATGTCATCCTTTTCAAGTCGCTTAACTAACATGCCCAAAATTTCCTCGTCAGAGAAGCCTCTTGCAGTGACATTGAAATGGTCAGTTAGGAGATTTCTTAAGATAGAAGTTTTTGTCCTAAAGGTGTGTGCGTTGTATAAAATGAATTTGATGGCAATTCCTTTTTTCTTAGCAGCATTCTTGATGTGTTTTCCACAATATCTAGCAACTGCCGTCTTTCCAACGCCAGCTGTTCCAGTAATAGCTATATTAATAGCAAAAGACCCTTTTTTCTGAATAAGTGGACGAAAGTCTGTTGCTAAACGAGAAATTTCTTCTTCACGTCTAGGAAGTTTTTGAGGTAAAAATTCAGGAAACAAAGATCTTTCATCTCTAAAGACAGACGCACCTAATAATATTTTTTCAACAAAGTCTTCTTCCAATGTGCATACATCCTCTAAAATAGATTTTCTGTGCTACGATGTGTTTTTTAATTCCGTGAGGACTCCACTTTTTCGCCGCTCCTAAGAGGGCTACATTCTTACTTGATGTTTTGTGAAGTTTTGTCGAGTTATCATATTCATTATATTGTGATGCTTTAATTTAAGTTTTAATTGTAGAAACCTTAACCCGTCTTAATTGAAGAATATGCAGTTATCTATTCTCAAACACATTATTTAAAATTAGTGGGTGCAACTACGAACTCTTCATAAGCCACTTCGGAGTTTTGATAAGATATTCAATGAAAAAGTCGAGAAATACTTGATTTTCGTTCAAAAGGGATTCGATCTCGGTATCCATGTAGATTTTTGCAGAGGGCATTTCCATTGCAACATATTTTCCAAGGCCTATCTCCTCCAAATCATTGGAAAATAAGTTTTTTGCAAGTAGATCTTCAGCTTTTGTGAAACTTCTTTTTGTTTCAACTATCCATTTTCCGTCTTCATCTATATATGGACCAGAAAGCGTATTTTCGTTCTCAATATACTTACTAGTAAAGTTGGTCGTATGTTGTGGTAATGTTACAGGAGGACCCGATCGTTTAGTCACATAAGGAATAGTTTTGTGTTCCAATTCGAATATCATAACTACAAGAGTTTGTTCATCAGTCCACATATCTGTGCGGAAGACTTGAAAATCGTTACTTTCTAGTAATGTTCGAAGTGCTGAAACTGATTTATAGAGTTGACCCCATAGAATATCTGAAACAACAGATGGCGCTGGAAACGCTAAGAAAAGAAAATGGGTACCACGCGAGTTCATTTTTGAAAGAACTTCACTGATAGAGAGCATTGGTGTTGTTGGAGGGAAAAAGAAATGAAGATGCGGAGTCCTAAAGAACTCGCCTGCTGCGGCTATAAAAATCGAGAGATTTTTCAAAGTTAATGCTGATGCTACATTTCTTGAGTTATCAACAGGATCTACAACGATAAGAGGAGAATCAAACAGTTTTCGTAATTCATAAGCGTTTTTGTAGTGAGTTTTTATATCAATTATATGACCATGTTTCCAAGAAGCTGCTTCCTGTAAAAGATTCAAAAAACCATTATAAGCAAGGATTAAAAGTTCACAAAGGTACCCAGAAAAACCTCCAACCTTCAATTCAGCACCATAAACACCAATTCCATTGGTAAAACCCTTTAATAGGCGTACATCATCCCTTAATTGAGGAGTCAAATGTGTTTTAACATACTGCGTATGGAAAGGTGTTCTATCAACTGCTGATTTCAATTTTTTTAAATTGCGCACTTTAAAACAAGGAACGACTTCTACTTTATATTCATTTATAGAAAACTCAAGAAACGGATGCTCTGCATATCTTTCAACCCAAGGAACACTAATCACTTGTTTTACGGCATTAATTACATCTTTAAGAAGTTTTCGGGGTGTTTCTAGGGGAAGGAGAATAAAAATATCGATTTCTCTATTATTGGAAAGCCATGTGTCCTTAGCGATCGACCCTTCTACTTGAACTTCAAAATCAGAAAACGATTTTTTGAGTCCAGTCGTTAATACATCAATTATCTTCTTAACTTGAAGTTGCATATCTTGCCTTTCACTCTCTGTTGGCGTCAACTTACGCAATACATCTCGTAATACGCTTTTTACACTCATCTTCAAAACCTTTGTAAATCAAACTCTGGCCACTCATCGATAACAGTGTAGATTATTCTGGAGATGAAAGATAGCGTGTTCTTAGATCCGTATAAATAGGTCCTCCAGGTCGCAATTCGCTTTTTTTTAGTTTAAATGAAGTAACCATCATTTCACCAATTTCTATATCTGAGAGTTCCTGAATTGATCTAGATAACTCACGAGTATTCCTCTTGCTCTTTACGCGGGCTATCGTGGCGTGTGGTGTAAATTTTTTCTTCGTAATCTTAATACCCAGAGATTTTAGTTGCCTTTTTAAATCCTCGGCAATTGAGACAACCTTATCTCCACCTTTTCCTGCACCAATCCATACGACACGTATGAACTTTGTGCTCGGAAAAACTCCCAAACCCTTAACATCGAGACGAAAAGGATCGAGCATAATTGTCTGCATTATTCTAAAAATCTCATCAACCATAGACGGATGAATATTTCCTAAAAATTCAAGCGTGATATGCACATTTTCAGGAGGCACCAGTTTTAAATCATCTTTAACTTGTAAGAGAGAATCTTGTAGATTTCTGATTTTATCAAATAGATGTTCATCTAAATCGATAGCTAGAAATGCACGTATACTCATATTTCATACGCCCATGAGAATTTTAAGTCGCACATGCGCGGTATCTTTAATAAATATTAAGGGAATTGTGCATTATATTTCTTAGGAAAAGACTCGATGATTCGCTAAGAAAGATTAAGTATCTAACAATACATTGAAAAATAAGTTGTCGTATGTAGTCCTTGAATAGTTGGACGAATGTTTGAAATTTGCGCGCAGAAGCGAATACTACGTGGATAAAAAAGAGGCTTGACTACATGAAAAAAACAAAACTTTGGCATGTTTCATCATTGCCTACGGAAGATCTGCCAGATAAAAGGACAATAAAAGGAAAACAAAAAACTCAACTTAGCATGATCCATATTCAACCAGTTGGCTATCCCTTACGACTAGCTGTTGAGGAAAAAAACCTAGAAGTTACTACAGACAATCCCAGGCTTTTTGAGGCATATGCAAAGGAACAGTGGGCAGGATTTCAAGTGAATGAAGGAGACTTTCTATTTGATCAGTTTATGTTTCCTGATTTTGCATTCGAAGTGAAGACATGTGAACCGAAGAAAGGTGGAGTAATTGGCGTTCAGACTGAGATTATATTAGACTCCAGGCCAAAGAAAACGCCATATATACATCATGAAATACCAAAAGTTGATTTTGATGAGATTATTGGTCATCAACAAGCGAAAGAAAAATGTAAGATAATCACAAATTATCTAAAAGATCCTGATTGTTTTTCAGAATGGGCTCCCCGGAGTGTCTTATTTTATGGAGTGCCAGGAACTGGTAAAACGATGACGGCAAGGGCACTAGCTTCTGAGACGAACTCCAGCATTTTTGCTATATCTTCAACTGAGCTTATAGGGATTCATGTAGGGGATGCCTCTCGAAGAATTTCCAATTTATTCAAAGAAGCAAGGACAAATGCCCCATGTATTATATTTCTAGATGAATTGGATGCAATAGGACTTGACAGAAGTTTTCAAAACATTCGAGGGGATGTTAGTGAAGTTGTAACCGCCCTTTTACAACAAATGGATGGAATAACTGTTAATAAGGGTGTTGTGACTATCGGATCAACGAATGCTCCTAAACTCCTCGATCGCGCAATAAGAAGTCGATTTGAAGATGAGATTGAATTCAAATTACCCACTTTAGAGGACCGAATTAAAATCTTGGAGATGTACATTGGCAAATTACCATTGCCAATTGATGTAAACATTCAAAAATTGGCTGTAGCCACGGAAGATTTCAGTGGCCGTGACTTAAAAGAGAAATTACTAAAAAGTGCACTTCATCAAACTTTAGTAAAATCTGCGGATCGCATAACGAGTAAACAAATCTATGAGACCCTTTCTCTTATTAAAAAAGAAAACACGCATGAAACACTTAGAAAAATATTTTCTTGAACTCAGAGAATGGCAAACATTTACAATAGGAATCCCTTTTTTATCGATTTCTTCATAGAATTTTTTTGAGAAGAGAAAAATGAAAGTTATTGGAACCGTAGGAATGCCTGGAAGTGGAAAGAGCGTTGTGTCACAAATTTTTAGAGAACGATTAAACTCCTTTTATATTGTCATGGGGGATGTCATTCGAGAGGAAGTGATGAAGGAAGGGTTAGAGCCAACTCCGGATAATGTGAGAAGGATTATGCTCACTATTCGTGAAAGAGAAGGAAACGACATAGTTGCCAGAAGATGTATAGAAAAACTAAAAGAAAATGATGAAAAATATGAATGGGTTATTATAGAAGGACTGAGAGGGCTTGAGGAATTATTTACATTTAGAAAACATCTCTCAAATTTTTTTTTAGTCGCAATTCATGCATCGCCTTACATACGCTTTAATAGGTTGAAAACAAGAGCTAGATCAGACGCTCCAAAAAACAGAGAAATGTTCGATAAGAGGGATCTAACAGAGTTAAAAGTGGGTATTGGATCAGTAATTGCATTAGCAGATCATATACTAGCAAATGAGGGCACTAAAGACGATTTAAGAGGAAAAATTGATACATTTTTAAAGGACGTTTTTATAAGATGAACATAGAGGTCAAAGTGATCGCAAGAACTCCGCTTTTACCGACAGAAAGTGTTGATAAAGTAAAAATAGCACTTCTAAACATGGTAAATGTAGACGCCGAAAACGTCCATCTCGAAGAAACTGATGATCACTCAGAAATTATTGCGAGTGGAGAGGGACAAAATTCTCTGAAAAAATTACATATGCTCTTTCGAGAAAAGAGGATTTTAGGTGCAGCAAGGAGAAAACTCCGAAGAGGGATTAGAGGCAATGATCGAATCTATTTTTATTTAAATAAACAGGCTGCTTTTGTAGGCAATGTCTCTTTTGTTGATGAGTTTACAAATGAATCACCACTTGGACCGATAGAAATAGAGATGAGCACGAATAATCCCGAAGAATTAATTGATTGGCTTGCACCTCGTACAAAAAAGGGCAAAATAATTCCATAAAAGAGTCTCTTCTTGGGATTATTAGAAAACTGCTTCTTAAGAGAAATACTCAATATAATAGTCTGCTGAATTATGTTCATTATTTTTAATGATTTCATTGATTTCGTAATGTACACCATTAAATCAATTAAGTTTTATTTGTTAGCATGAATGCTTTAGAAAAACAATGCTGTAAGATGTTTTTATTAAATCTATCTGTAGAGGATGTGGCTTGAAAGGAAAAGTGACTTAAAAAAATCATTTGTAGCGTAATAAACGCATCCCATTCAGAATAACAAGAAGCGCACTTGCTTCATGTCCAAGAATCCCACTTGCTAGTTCAACAATTCCAAAGAGAGTTGCAATCAACAAGGCAAAGACTATAACTAGCGCAAAGGCTATATTCTGACGTATAATTGCATTAGTTTTTTTAGATAAGCCGATTGCATAAGGAACTTTAGAGATATCATCGGACATTAGAGCTATGTCTGCTGTTTCAATTGCTACATCTGTACCGGCTGCACCCATAGCAATACCTATATCAGCTGCAGCAAGGGCAGGGGCATCATTGATTCCGTCACCGACCATTCCAACTACATGACCTTCTTCACGTAGTTGTTTCACATATGAAACTTTATCCTCTGGCAGCAAGTTTGCTTTAAAAACATCTATTTCCATACATTTTGCGATTGTTTCTGCCGCTCTTTCGTTATCTCCTGTGAGCATGAAGATTTGTTTGATACCTACTTTCTTTAGTTTGCTAAGCGCCTCTGGTGCTTCAGGTTTCAACAGATCTGCAACAGAAATCGCACCGATAACGCGATCATCTACTCCAATTGGAATAACGGTATATCCTTTAATCTCCGCCTTTTGAAGGTACCTATCAATCTCTTTTGAAAAAATAAGTCCATTATCTTCAAGTAGTTTCCTTTTGCCCATGATTATTCTTCTGCTATTATATTCAGCAATAACTCCGATGCCACTGATTACAGATAATTTATCAGGAGCATCCTCGGGGATAATAATATTTTCTGCTTGGACATGCTCCACAATAGCTTTCCCAATTTGATGTTCTGCCATCTTCTCTCCGATACCCGCCCAGTATAAGACATCTTTTATGGGGACATCATCATGGAAGCTGTCAATTTCAAACACCTTAATTTTTCCTAAAGTAATGGTGCCTGTTTTATCGAACGCAATTGCTTCAAGTTTTCCCAGCGTTTCTAAAGAACGTCCTCCCTTGATTAAAACCCCCTTTCTTGCAGCATTACCAATTCCACTTACAATAGCTACGGGTGTGGATATAACAAGGGCACATGGGCATGCTACAACTAATAACGTGAGTGTAACGAGAACATTTTGGGTGATCACGAAGTTAACTATGGCAACTAAAATCACTGCTGGCACATAATATTTGTCAAATTTTTCCGCAAATGTTTGAAGTGGGGCTTTCTCGGTTTGTGCTTTTTCGACCATTTTGATAATTTTTGATAGCGTTGTATCTTCGCCTGTTTTTGTTGTTTCTATCTCAATATACCCATCAGTATTGATCGTGCCGCTAAAAACCTCATCGCCTACCGTTTTTTCAACAGGAATGGATTCACCAGTGACAGATGATTGATTAACTGCTGTAGAACCTTTAATAACTGCACCATCGACAGGAATCTTTTCTCCAGCCTTTACAATAACAATTTCTCCTCTTTTTACCTCATCTGCGAAAACTTCGACTTCCGTCTCGTATCTGCGTACCCTAGCGACCTTTGGTTTGAGATCAATTAATTCACGGATGGCATTACGCGTTTTCTCCATCGAATATGATTCGAGCAACGATCCAAACAGGAAGAGAAAAACAACTGCACTGGCTTCCCAATATTCCTGTATTATAATCGCACCAATAATGGCTATTGTTACTAGTGTGTTAACATCTAAGACTTTCGATCGAAGACTATAGAAAGCCTTGAGTACAGTGGAATAACCTCCAATAACTACTGCAGATAAAAGAAATACGATTGACGGTAAGAAGAAATATGTGGCGCCATACGTGTTAAAAATCCATCCAGTTGCCCAACCTACTGCGAAAAGTGTTCCGGAAATGATAGTCTGAAGCAACTTTATTTTTTGCTTAGAAATCTTCGCAGTTTTTTTCATACCTGAGATAGTTACGCCTAATTTTTGGATTTCTGCTTTAATTTTCGGTAAGTTAATTTCTGAAGGATTGTAGATGAGAGTAATAGTATTTTTTTCAAATGAAACAGCTACATAGAGAATACCTTTAATAGTGCCTAATTCATGTTCTAACTTTTTTCCGAGCGATTTTGAAGATAAAGGTTCTATGTCAAGTATTACGCGTTCACCTTCGAGTTCGAATCCTAACTCCCTAATTTTTTTTTCTACACGTTCGAAGGTTTCTTTTTCTCCGTCAAATAATAAGTTTGTCGTCCTTGGACCAAAGCTAACAAGTGCCTTATTCACACCATCAACGTTACTTAAGGCTTTCTGCAAAGATAATGCGCAATTTGCGCAATCCATCCCACTCAAATTGAACGTCAATTTCTTCATACCTGAGGACCCAAACAACTCTTCAAACTGCTCTTCTTCGTCAACTTCGCGCTCAAGGTCGTGCTCATGGGCGTGTTCACTACAGGAATCTTCATGTACATGATTATAGGAATCATCGCACGCTGTATCATTGCAATCGCCGGATGAATTTTCATCCTTGCATTCATCTGCTTCAGAGGATTCATTTTGGTGGCTCATTTGATTTTGAAACTCCGTTTGTTTAGCAGAATTATGCTATCAATTGAACTATAGAATATTAGTTTAAGAAATTAATGCTAAAAGCAGAAGGCATAACAACATAAAAACTACTAAAAATACAGTGTGTTTTTAATAGTCACCATTAAAAACCAACCATCCCAATTTGTCGAGAGTTAGACTCAAAAGTATTTCACATTTAATGTAAAACTAAGAAGTTGCGATTACAGAAAGCGTTCAATTGCTGTGAGGATAAAGAATGGAAATAATTGGCAGAGGTTCATGGATAGACAAACTTGCTGCGGATGCTTTAGCATATAAAGAGCGAATGGGGAAAAAAACAGAGATATTTCGTACTGAAAGCGGACTAGGCGCTTCTGGATTTCCTCATATAGGAAGTTTTTCCGATGCTGCTCGAGGTTTTGTTATAAAGCTGGCAGTTAAAGAGGCGGGATATAAATCTGAATTCATTGCGTATTCAGACGATATGGATGGGCTTCGCAAAGTTCCTGCTGGAATGAAAAACGCAGACGAACTGAAAAAATACATTGGTATACCTGTAACAGATATTCCTGACCCATTCAAATGCCATGACAGTTACGGAATTCACATGAGTTCTGAGTTGATTGATGCGTTGGACGAGTGTGGAATCGAATATACAGCTAAATCAGCGAGAGAGATGTACAAAAAAGGCGTATTTACAAAGCAAATTGAGTTGATATTAGCAAACGCAGTTAAAGTTGGTGATATTGTAAAAGAACTAACAGGTCAGGAGAAATATACCGAAGTCTTGCCCTATTATGCCGTTTGTGAGAATTGTGGCAAAATGTATACTACAAAAGTTACCGAATTCCATCCGGAAACCCATAGTGTATTTTATACATGCACAGATACGGAAATCAGAGGTAAAATCATTAAAGGATGCAACTATCAAGGATTTGCGGACTATACAAAAGATAAAGGTAAATTAAACTGGAAAGTTGAGTTCGCTGCGCGTTGGGATGCATTGGGAATCGACTTTGAAGCCTATGGAAAAGATATTCATGATTCCGTTGTTGTAAATGATCAAATTCAGAGAGAAATCCTGCAAACCGCACCACCATATCATGAACGCTATGAAATGTTCCTTGATAAGGCGGGGACAAAAATTTCAAAGTCTTTAGGAAATGTCCTTACACCCAAAGTATGGTTTAAATATGGTACATGTAAATCTTTGATGTTATTAATGCTCAAGCGATTTCAAGGAACGAGATCGGTAGGCATTGAAGATCTTCCAAAACTCATGGATGAATACATTAATCTGGAAAAGATCTACTTTGAAGAGAGGAAAGTAAAAAACGAGGCTAAGAGAATAAAGAATCGTGCACTCTATGAGTATACAAATTCACTGGAAACATCAGAGAGTAGCTCAATACATGTCCCGTATCACTTATCAGTGAATATTTTATCTGTTGCGCCCGAAACAAATCCCAAAGAGTTTTATATAACGAAATTAGAAGATTTAGGCTATCTAAAAGATGGAAATAGAAAAGGCCTAGACGAACTTTTTCAAAAAACGAAAAATTGGGTTGATGATTTCAAAGAAATTGAAGTTGAACCAGTGGAACTGTCACCTGATGAAAAAAATGCAATAAGAGATCTCATACCAGTACTTGATGAGAATGAGAGTGATGAAGTAATACAACAAGCCATTTTCGAGACGGCAAGGAACAACTCGTTGAAACCTCGGAATTTCTTTAGATTGCTTTATCGGCTTCTTCTTGGAACAGAAAGCGGTCCCAAACTTGGCCCATATATTGCAATAGCAGGTCCAAAAAAAGTCGCGGATCGTTTAAAAATATTATCGGCTTGACTTGAACTGGAGTTCATACTTCTAATAGCAGAGATTAAGTTAATTTTTAGAATAGACTTTCATTCGGTTAGTTTTTTCTTTATGCATTTCACTTTCAACAAAATGGGTTCGCGCCTTATTGCAAAAAAACGTGAGCGCATTGCCCCCTGTGGAAAACATTTAAGTACTAATGTACTCACAAACACATTAAGACTGTGAAATAAAGTCACAGGGAGACAAAAAAATGTCTGCCACACCGGAAGAAAAAATTTCAAAATGGGACTTTGTCTCATCGAAGTACGCCACTTCGTCTGAAATCGACGGTTTGATAGTAAGCGCAACGTTTAAAGACCCTGACATCGTTAATCTTCTTCGACGATACCGGGGAAAAACTTTGTCAGCACAGTGCCGTGAGGATTTAGTCCAGATACAACAAAAATTTGCAAACGTCTTGTTAGATGAATGTTGTGATGATTTAAGAGAAGAACTTGAGAACCACTTCCAGAGTGAAAATGGCTCATAAAGGCTTAACTAGACTTTTTTTGGAATTTTCGATAAAGAATTAGAGGACAGACCGAAAGATAGAATGAAAGTTATCAATCATCACATCTAAGGAAAAATCTGCTTTTACTAAGGTCCTTCCTTCTTTGCCCATTTTATGTCGTAGTTCTTCGTCTTTTATTAATGTGAGAAGGGCCTTCGAGAAGGCTACTGGGTCTCTAGGGTTTGATAAAAGACCAGTCTTTTTATGAATCACGGATTCAAGAGGACCTCCTTCATTTGAAGCGACTACGGGCGTTTCACAAGCCATTGCTTCTATCGGAACTAAGCCCCATGGTTCCATAAGAGGAGGATATGCTACAATGTCAGCCATAGAATAGTAAATAGGCATTTCTTCATCTGGTACATTTTCAACAAAAAGAATAGCATGGTCTATGTGGAGTGCTTTACTCAACTCTATTAGGCTGTCTTTTTCTGGTCCGCTTCCGATGATAACTAATCTACAAGAAGGCACTTTTTTGTATGCATATTTAAAGGACCGGATTAACATAGAGATGTTCTTCACAGGCGATAACCGAGCCACTGTAAGAATCACAGCATCTACATTAGGGAAACGCTGTTCTCTATAGACTTGCCCCTCCTTACGGATACTAAATTTTTTTACATCTATTCCAGGGTATACTACATGTGCATTTTTAGCATAAATTTCGTCAATTTTAGATTTTGTAAAGCCACTATTCGCTAAAACTAAATCTGCAGATTTTATTGCTTTTCGATCGGAAATCATGTAAAAGTGCCGAATAAATCCGAAGAAGAATTTGAAAGACCAACTAGCCTCTCTGAAATAATTTCTGTCATAGAAAAATCGCGGAGGCTCATGAATATAACAAACGAGAGGTTTTTCTTGAGATTGAGTGTATTGGTGTCCTGCGATGTGGGAAGGAAAATTATGTGCATTGAGGATATCTAAATCAGTTGGAATTTGGTTTTTGAATTTCTTTACAACATTATTGATAGAAAACCAGTATTTAATGCCTACAGGAGTTCCACCAATATCGTAAAAATGAATTCCTGCATGTGAAAACATTTTCTTGATATTTGGTTCAATATTCTGGGCGATCACAGTAATATCAAGACCTCTTTTTTTTAAACCCAGACATAAATCAATAACCATTTTTTCTGCGCCACGAGCTGTGTGAAGAGAGCGGTGGAGAATGCCTATCTTCAAAGGAATTCCTCAGCGTTTAGTTAACGTCTTTTCTTTAAATCTAATAAGGACACATGCGAAATTATAGAAGAACATAAATGGTTTCTTAAGAAGAGGGAGTTTGTCTATAAATATCTTCAAACGATTTAAATCTTCGTTTTGGATACCGCCAAGAAAGATTACGGAGGGAATGTAGAGTACGATTCCCAATGTAAAGATGACGATAATAAGAATGAAATTAATGGTTAAAAACGAGGAGAGCGATCTTAAAACCCCATAGCACACTACAAAGAATAGAATGCTTGCTAATAAATATTTAAAGATAGATGATGAAGGAAACGGAGTTTTAAGAAAAGATTTGGTTTTCGAGATACTATATAAAACGCCAACGCAACTTCCAAGCGAAAACGCGATCGCTACTGCAATTTCTTGAAAGAAAGGAATTAAACCGAGCGCAATTACTGTGTTTATTAAAGTCATAAGACCGTAATATTTTGCAATCCAGTCAGGTCTTTCAATCGCGGCAAAAGTTGATCGCATACCAATTGTTACTGCACGTCCAACGTATCCAAAAGAGAGAATTATCAAAAAAATGACTGCAGAAGAATAAGCGGGGGGATATAGCAGAGAGATCACTGAATCTGCAAGCAGAAATGTGAAGGCAATTATTGGAAGTGAAGCAAGAAAGGCATATTTTGTACTCTCAAAATAAGTTTTCCCCAATTTCCCAAAACTTGCATTTTTCTTGTTTGCTACAAAAAAACTTGTTTGCATTGGTTCTAAGACTCTTCCTGAAACGTTAACATAACCGAGAATGCTATCAAGAGTGGCAGTTGCTATTTTGTAATAACTGACAGTGCTTAAGTCAAAGAAGTAAGTGAGGATTAAGAAATTAATGTTCATATAGAGATAAAATGTAATTGAGGAAATTACCATCCACTTAGAGTATTTAAGAATCCTACTATAATCAAGTTTGACTTTATCTGATTCGCCTTTTTTTTCAAATTTTCTAAAGATTAGAAATAGAAAGAGTACACCAACAATGAGCGGCGCTAAAGAAAATCCAAGTAGTGCACCAATAGCGCCAAGGCCACTAATTATCACAAACAGAATAAAAAAGAGAATCAATGCGCTTCTTCTAAAGATCGTAAAGAATACTTCTTTTTTAAATTCTTGTAATCCTTCCAATACCGACATTACAATATCGGTAAATGCTCCAAATAGAATACTAAGCGCAGCAATTCTCAATGCAAGCGCATATCCTGGATTCTGAAAGAAAATGGCAATATAATCTGCTAAAAGAATAAAGAAGACACAAAAAATCGTCGCTATTGCAAATCTAATTTTTAAAATAAATTTAAAACTCGCTCTGATTTTATTTTCTTCACCTAACGCACTAAATTCCGCAATATATCGCCTAAGAATCAAACCAAGACGTAAATCAGAGAATACTTGTCCAAATCCCACTGTAGAAATTGCAAAGGCAACTAAGCCTAACTGATCGGGTGTAAGAAACCAAGCAGTCAATAGCCAGTATGCAAAGCCTAGAATATAAAAAGCAAGATTATCCAAAGAAACGTATGAATAGCCCTTGATCATTTTGCTTGTAGCAGCCATAAGATCTCACGCGCAATTAATGTCTGAACATGCTTCAAATTTTTTTCTAATCTTCAAGCGCAAAAGAATTGTGATAATTAAAAATCTTCGTGTCAGATTCTCAGCAACCATAAAATTCAGAATTTGCTAAGTACTCTATTGTATAGTGAGAGTATCTTGTCACAAATAATTGTTTCGTTGTACTGCTTCTCTACTGTTTTTTGTCCCTCCCATCCGATACGAGATCTAAGATCTGGATCATTTACTAATCTGTAAAGTGCATTTTCAATCTCAATGGGATCACCGGGTTTAATTAATATCCCATTTTTTTCATGAATAATGATTTCAGGGGTACCACCCGTGTTACTAGCGATAACTGGCCTTCCTAGCGCCATAGCCTCAATAATAACACGACTCAAAGGTTCTGGCCAAATCGATGGAGATACAACAATATCTGCCATTTGATAGAATTTTAGGACTTTATCATATGGCAAGAAACCATAGTATCGTAATTGGTCGCTAATACCATTATTTATCTCTTTAATGTGATCTACTAACGGACCTTTTCCCAGAATGGCGAGTTTTATGGATGTGTTTTTTTGTAATAATCGCTTAGTTGCTTGAATAAGTGTAAGAATGCCTTTCCCATAAGTCAATTGTCCTGCATATAAAACGAGTATGTCGTTTTTATCAAACTTGTAACTATAACGCATTGTCAGCAATTCAGATTGTGTAAGGGTCTTTGGAGGTACAGGCATTATATTAGGAATCACAGAGATCTTTTGTGATAGCAAATGTAAAAAATATGGGTATCTATCAGTTGACTTTCTTGTTAAAAGATGCTTGCGCACTGCAGCACTTACTGCGATTATATGATCAGCCCGATTTAGCAGAAACTGTTTGATACTCAGATTTGCATAAATATACGGAATGACTATAGGCATAGAAAAAGAAGAAAGCATCCCTTCAAGATGGATACAGTTGATTAAATTATTAAAAGTACAACCAGTGCATACGTTGCCATTAGGTTGTATAAATGATCTTCTAAAACAGATAGGCCAATAATCACGAATAGTACCAATCACAGGCGTTTTTGTTTTTCGACCAGCAATAATAGAAGGAGGTATCGTGAGAATATTTTGCGCATGAATAAGATCAATTTTTTGATCTATTATAATCTTTTTAAGCTTTTGTGCTATGTAAAAGTAAAATAACTCATTTTTTATAATATTTCTGACTAAAGGCACATCTGGTGCACGAAGATATTGAAGACGGATGATTTTGAACCATTTATGCTCTTCATATATAGTTTTTTGACCGAAATGCGGCATGACGACTAAAATATTATGTCCTCTTTTGGCGAGTCCTTTCGCTAAAAAATAAGTGCTTCGTTCACTACCTCCTCCTTCGGGGGGAAATAAATCCGTAACTATACAAATATTCATTGCGGTACAGCCTTTCTTTGTAAATGTGATAACCTAGGAATTACACTTGATAATATCTAATAAGAACTGTTTAGCCTCTGAAATTGTGAATAATCTTCTTATATAGAGAGATTGTCTGATCACAAATAATTGCTTCATTATATCGTTTCTCTATTGTTTTTCTTGCTTCTAATCCTAGACGTGATCTGAGGTCTGAGTCGTTTATTAATCTATGAAGTGCACTTTCTATCTCATTAGGATCACCAGGTTCAATTAATATGCCATCTTTTTCGTGAGTAATAATTTCAGGTATACCACCTACATTAGTCGCAATGACTGGCTTTCCTAGTGCCATAGCCTCAAGATTAACGCGACCTAGCGCTTCAGGCCAAATTGAAGGAACTACAACGATATCAGCCATTTGATAGAATTTCAGGACTTCATTATACGGTAAAAATCCATAATATCGTAAGTGATCGCTAAAACGACTTTTAATTTTTTTAAGACGACTGGCTAATGGACCTTTTCCCAGAATAATGAGTTTTAATGAAGTATTCTTTAGCAATAATCGCTCAAATGCTTTAATAAGAATAAGAACGCCCTTCCCATAAGTCAATTGGCCTATATATAAAACAAGCATATCGTTTTCATCTAACTTGTAATTGTGACGCATTCCGAGTAATTCATGTTGTGTAAGTTTCTTTGAAGGTATTGACATAATATTTGGAATCGTAGAGATTTTCTGTGGAGACAACCGCGAGAAATATTTTAATATAGCTATAGGCGGCCTTGTCAAAAGCAGTGCACGTACTGCCTCACTAATTGCAATTACATGATCCGCTCGGTTCAAAAGTGATTGTTTAAGACCCATATTAGCAAAAACATAAGGAATACTTACAGGCATGAAAAACGAGGAAAGTTGACCTTCTAGGCGAATACAGTTAATCAAATTTTTAGAATTACAACTGTCGCAAACACTGCCATTAGGACGTACAAAAGATCTCCTAAAACAAATTGGCCAATAATCACGAATATGGGCTATTACGGGAATGTCAGTTTTTTTGGCAGCAATGATCGATGGGGGAACTGTTAGGATATTTTGAGCGTGAACAAGTTCTATTTTGTAAGTTTTTATAATTTTTTTGAGCATCTGTGCCATATAAAGGTAAAGCAACTCATTTTGTACAACATTTCTGAAAAAAGTTATATTTGGTGCATGAAGATATCGAAAACGGATAATTTTAAACCATTTGTGTTCTTCAAATATTGTTTTTTGACCAAAACGTGGCATGACGACAATAATATTATGCCCTCGTTTGGCGAGACCTTTAGCCAAAAAATAAGTGCTAAGCTCACTACCTCCTCCTTCCGGGGGGAATAAGTCCGTTGCTATACAAATATTCATTGCTGTACAACCTTACACAAATATGCTTTACAGCTAAAGTTATTTACAACTATTTTTTTAAAGTACTATTATATTCTATAATAACCAGACTAAAACAAATAGATCAACAGGTAAATAAACGGGCGCGTAATTAGCTATAAAATTTTTAAAGAGCGACTCTCACGGTTCAAGTCAACTACTCCACCCTAAAGGGTAGGCTTTAAAAAGTCCCTTAGTTGATTAGGGGGCTCCCTTCTATGGGGAGCAGCAGTTGTGTGGGTTACGACACCCGTGGATTTTCCATTAGTCCCTTACTCTATCGTACGCTGATTAAAAGTCCTGATAGGTAGGGACGGTGTCACGGACGGGTAAGGCCTAACAACAACCTCGAAGTGGACCTACTCCCTGGTGTTGGGAGGACGGGACTTGCGAGTTCCCGTTATTAAAACACCATCCGATGGTGGGTACACCACCCTCTGTTCTCGCAGAAAGGGATATGTGAGCCCCACCCGACCTCAATGCCTCTCCGCCCTAAAGGGCTGGAGTCTCCTTGAGGTGTTTCAAATGAATAAGAGATTATAAGCAAATTTAAATTAATATTAATTGGAAGGATGAAGATGGTTGTTAAAGGTATTTTTGAAGAAGCAAGTACTTGGAAGACAATAATCGAAGCTTTGTCAGCCCTTGTAAAGGAGATCTATTTTTCTGCAGACGAATCCGGTCTTCATGCGCGTGCCATTGACGAAGCGCATATTGCGATGGTCGATTTAAGTTTTCCTAAAGAAGCGTTTCAAGACTATACGTGCACAGGAGAAACAAAATTTGGAATTAGCCTTACTGAAATGATGCAAATCATGCGCAGAGCAGGGGGCTCAGATTCTTTAGAATTAACCGTTGATGAAAACAAAAACAAACTGGAGATAAAATTAAAGTCAAATAAAGTTACACGTAATTTTAGCCTTTCTCTACTCGGAGATACAAGCGGAGAAGAGATACCAGTTCCCAAAATCGAATATAATACAGTAATTACGATAGTTGCAGGGATGTTTAAAGATGCGATTAAAGATGCTGAAGTCATAGGAGACTACATACTTCTGGAAACGACCCCAGATGTGCTTAAAGTGGCGGCAGAAGGAAATACAGGGAACGTTGAGGTAACTATTGACAAAGAAACCGACCAACTCTATAAATATGAGGTAAGAGAAGATTCAAAGGCAATTTATGCTCTTAAGTATCTAAGTGATATGACTAAGGCGGTTAGCTCAACAGATACTCTAGAAATTGAATACTCAAGCGATATGCCCTTAAAAATAGGATTCGAAACTCTTGGAGGGGGGAAGTTAGAATATTATTTAGCCCCTCGAATTGAGGGTAGTGAATAAGTGTTCTTTTTTTGAAGGATTCTTATTTTTTGCTCAGTTGTGTAAAACCTCTTAAGAAGTAATTTACAATGTCAATTACCCCCTACCAAGTGAGGGGGCTTGTTTCGTGAGGAGCAAGAGTAATTAGTTGATTAGCCTAAGAGAGGTCATATGGTATATGGCGGTATCTAAGTTATCAGGAGAGTTAAAGAACACACCAAGGGATGCTTCTCTAGTCCCTTGCTCTGTAAATGGTGGTTTAAACAGAGAGGAAACTCTCAGTGATCATCATAGAGTACTGACTGATAACCTTGGCGAAGAGAACCTACTCCCTGT
>JAEOSO010000130.1 GCA_016840315.1 Candidatus Borrarchaeota archaeon
CCAACATCATCAATGTATATGTGAGAAGGAACATCATGTGATTGCGTTTTCAAAACTTTAACGAGTGAACTGCCTAGAACTGCATTTCGTGCATGACCAATGTGTAAAGGAGAATTTGGATTTGGGCTCAGGTACTCTACAATGATTTTTTCCTTTTTCTTAGCCTCAACCATCCCATAAGTTGTATCCAACTCCTTTATTGAATTTATAACGAGACTGGCAAATGAATCATAATTTACAAAGAAGTTAAGATAGCCTGCTCCACCTATTACAACTTTTTTGATAAAACGTGAATTCGATAGATCGATATTTTTGACGAGTGTCTCAGCAAGTTCTCTCGGTTTTTTACCCACTTTCGTTGCGATGTGAAAAACAGGTATTGCCAACTCTCCAAACTCTAACTTAGCCGGAATTTCATGGTTAAGTGTGATAGACACGTCTGGAAGAAGCGTTTGAAGAGTTTCCTGTGTAAATGTGATACATTCCTCTTTAAAGAACTCGTAAGGAGAATTGGCGACTAAAGTTTCATCGTTTTTTCCTTGTTTACTGTTCAACGTCAAGATAATACCTCGTGATATTAATGAACCAACGTTTTGTATCTTAAGAACTAGTTACGGATATCAAAGACTTTGCTTTTTCAATATTTTCTTGAAAGTGTGTTTACTGAATATCCAATGCATTGGGTTGTTTAAAAGAAGAAAATGGTGGGACCGACGGGCTTCGAACCCGCGACTTGCAGCTGCCTATCGTCAGCCCGTCACTGGTGGGCTAGGCAGTTTCCGGCTATCTTAGGCTCGCTTTCAGATTAGAAAGCAATATGTAGGGGACGAGGCCATATAAGGCCGGCGCCCCTCGGTCGGCAATTCTTAGAGTAAAGGCTGCTAACCAGGCTAGGCCACGGTCCCAAAGGAGTTTTTATGTGGACGATGGAATCTTTTTCATGTATATTTCAACTGATGAGGTCTCATACTTTAGCGAACTGAATATTGGGTAGTTTTCTTTAATATCTTTCGATAGCTCATTCTCTTGCAGTATTTGCAACTTTTCTATCGCAATTTTTGCGAGGATATCCTGTTTTCCTTCGATTAAATACTGTTTGATTTTGTCATCATGGACTACTACAACGAGATCGATACGATCCTTAACATTAAGTTTTTGTTTCTTTCGTTCTGCCTGAACTTTCCGCATAAACTCCCTTACAAATCTTTCTGAAGCTATTTCATCAGTTACTTCCAAATCAAGATACAGATCAAATGTTTCAGTTATTGAAGCAACCAGGTCTTCTGTTGGACTTGGTGACTTATTAGTCATAACAACTTCTTTTACATTTGCTTGATTTTTTATGACTGGAATCACTTCAGAAATATCAAGGAAACCCTCTTTTGGCTTAATAACGAGTCTTTTACAAGGCCATCTTAATTTGACGTTGTTTTCATCTCGTAAAGCAAGTGCAAGTTCCACAATTTTTCTTGCACTTTTCATTATATTCTCTAATCGCTCGTCGCGTAACGTCTCGTCAATTTCAGGCCAATCACACATATGGATAGTTTCAGGTAAATCAGGATATTGTGTGCGAATTAAATTCTGATAGACGGCTTCAGCAATTATTGGAATAACTGGAGCCAAAACTTTAGCAGTTTCTGTAAGAACAGTTATAAGGATGGTAAGTGCTGCTGTTTTGCTAGGTCCTGTCGCAGAAATCCAAGTGCGCTCTCTAATGAGACGAATATACCACCTGCTAATGTCCTCAACTATAAATTCCTGCAACACGGGAATTGTATCGCCTGGACGCATTGCCTCGAAGGCCTGGGTTATTTTGCTAAGCGCTGAATAAAATCGGGATAAAAGCCATGTATCTTCTATTTTAAGTTCAACTTTATCGAGGGAATGGTCTTGTAAATTGAAATTAGACTCTTTGACTCGTGACAACGCGAACATATAGGTGTTCCAAAGGATATTCAGGATCTTAAAGTAATCCTGCTGACTTTTAAAATCGAATTTCATGTCCTCGCCTGGGGGTGTAGCTAAGGAATAGAATCTAAATGCTTCAGAGCCATATTTCTCAATCACTTCATCGGGTGAAATCGTATTTCCTAGTGATTTGCTCATTTTCCGCCCGTCAGTATCTGCAACAAAGCCATGCATGTACACCGATTTATATGGGGAAATTCCATGTGCAACAACACTTAGACAGATTTGAGAGTTGAACCAGCCGCGAACTTGGTCCTTACCTTCCATAATAAAATCAGCAGGCCACCAGTATTCGAAAGTTTTTGGATCTTCAGGATAGGGCAATATAGCCCATGTTGCTGCACCACTGTCTAACCAAACGTCTAGTACATCGGGTACTCTTCGAAAAGTGCCACCACACTCGCAATTCCATGCTACCTCGTCAATCCATGGCCGGTGAAGATCGTCAACAGATTTTCCATACTTTTCAAACAGTTCTTTTCGTGATCCAATAACTTCCATTGTCTCACATACATCACAAATCCAGAGTGGCAAAGGTATACCCCAGTATCTTTGTCGACTAATGCACCAATCTTGCAGATTTTCTAACCAAGAGCGGAAACTCTGACTACCTGCCCACTTTGGAGACCATGTAACTTTGTCATTTTCTGCAAGGATCTTTTCTTTTTCTTTCGTTAGATTCAGCATCCATTGGCTTGTAGCTTGAAATACTAAGGGACTCTTACATCTCCAGCAGTGAGCATATTCGTGTTCAATTCGGTGGACCGCAAGAAGCAGGCCTTTCCGCTTTAGATCCTCAATTATGATAGGATCTGCATCTTTGACAAACAATCCCGCATATTTTCCTGCCTCTTCGGTAAAACGACCAGCACTATCGACTGGCGAAAAGGGAGGAAGTCCGTATTTTGTACCTACCTCAAAGTCCTCAGGTCCAGCGCCAGGAGAGCTATGAACGATACCGGTACCTTGCAGTTTTGTTACAAACTCGCTGCTTAGTAATACTGAATGCGCTTCTGAATTCTTTTCATAAAATTCTTGCATAATAGGTACTTCTTCAATGAGTGGATGAATATAACGAAGTCCCCTTTCCCGCAATGTTTCTCCGTTGACTTCTTCGATTATCTTAAACTTCTTTTCAAGCATGGCCGAAATAATACCTACTGAAACAAACTTTCCTATGATCCAGATTTCGTCGTCCACCTGAGCACGGACGTATTCAAACTCCGGGTGTACCATTACGGCAAGATCACTTGGGAGAGTCCATGGCGTTGTTGTCCAAACGATGAAATATTCATTGGACTTGTCTTTGTCTC
>JAEOSO010000059.1 GCA_016840315.1 Candidatus Borrarchaeota archaeon
CCCATGTTATTCCATGCTAATACATATTCAGGGTTGAGTTCCACTGCCCTCTGATAAGATTCAAGTGTTTTTTTGTATATATCTAACTTGTAGTAAGCGTTTCCCATGTTGTGCCATGTTTTATACAGTTCTGGAGCAATCTGTATTGCTTTCTCATACGCTTCTATTGCATTTTGGTACTTTTTTTGCTCGAAAAACGTATTTCCACTCTCAAGATAGTCTTCTGCAGAGGTCATCTTTTCAAAATCATTCTCTGAAATCAGTTTCTTTTGGTAATATGAGTACTTCTGAACTATCTCTACAAACTTCCTTTTTGCATGTTCATAGTCTGGATTAATTCTCAAAGCGTGGCCATAACATTTAATTTCCTGAAAATAATCCCCTAATCCGCTGTAAGCTAGTCCCATGTTATACCATACACCCGCATACTCAGGATTGAGTTCTACTGCCCTTTGATAAGAATCAATTGCTTTTGTATACTCGCCTAAGTTGTAATATGCTTCTCCTATATTACGCCATGTTCTATATGCTTCTGGAGAAGCCTTTACTGCCTTTTTATATTCTTGTATGGCATCTTGGTACATCTTTTGCTCAAAATACGCGTTTCCTCGATCAAGAGGATCTTTTATAGGCAGTTCTACAGAATCTTCCTCGGGAATAATTGCATTTTCGGATAATACGAACTGCCTTTCTTCCTTCCTTTCTTGTTCCAATTCTTGTTCCTTCGCCTTTTCTATCTCTTTCTTTGATTTTTCATCCTGATATTGTGAATATTTCTCAAGAGCCTCTTCTAACTTCATTTTTGCAAGTTGGTAATCGGGACTGATTCTCAATGCATTCTCATAGCATTCAATTTCTAGAAAATGATCTCCTAAACCCCCGTAAGCCACTCCCATGTTATACCATGCACCCGTATATTCAGAGTTGATTTCTAAAGCCTTTTGATAAGAGTCAACCGCCTGTTCGTATTTACCTAACTCTATATTAGCTGCGCCCATGTTACTCCATGCCAATACATTCACAGAGTCTATTTCTAAGGCTTTTTGATAGGAGGTAATTGCCTGCTCGTACTTACCTAAATTGTGATAGGTGATTCCCATACGATTCCATGCATCGACTAACTTCGGATTAATTTGTACCGCTTTTTGACAACATTCAAGAGCCTTGGCAAATTCTCCTAACTGTCCGTAAGCCCCTCCCATATTATTCCATGCTAAAGCATATTCTGGGTTGAGTTCCACTCTATCCATAAAGTTGGACAAAGGTGGACAACCTTGTCCTAGCCCGTCGATAGAGGAAACGGGCCAGTTTCGATTTGTTGTTTCAATGTCTGGCGGTCTTCAGGCGATGTAACGGTCGGGGAAGGTCTCCATCTCGATGTATTGCTTGAGGCGTCGCGCCAAAAGGAGAGGGAGCTTCATGCTACTTACCCACGCTCGGTGTCATAAGGTGGAATTATAACTTCATATATATACCCCACGTTTTTTGTGGTCTGAACATGGCTACCTGTATAATCACTCTATTCGTAACCTGTCCAACTGTGTCCACCTTTCTTGCGACTAGTCACAACTGTCTCAACTCGAACAGCGTTAAAACAATTGTGTTATCTATTTTTGGTTACAAAATGGATCTATAATAAAAAAGAATTTGTACCGATAATTTTGAATTGTTTATATCGCAAATTCTGAGTCGAACTCTTCCAAAAGAGCTTCTGCGGAGAGTTTCCACCTGGCTTTATCGTATGCTCCTCGTCCTTCAACTTTTCCAGCTTTCTTAAGGCTTAAGAGATGCATATAAGTAGTCGAGTGATCGATCAATCGGCTCATTTGAGAACCCCACGAGATTCCCATTCTCTCTTCAGTTTCTCTAGCCAGTTTACCTGTCGACATTTCCTTACCGTGCTCGTTTAATACATCGACAATCGTTTGATTCCATTGATTGTGTCCATCAATCGCCATCCGCAACATTTCTCTTCCATCGGTTTGCATATATGCCTCATCGTGAATGGGACACAATATTTTCCAATTTATGTTCATTAAACCCTTTAATGCCTTCAATCTCCTTGTAGCATCGCCCGTAAAATCTATGTAATATTTGTAACTATCGCCAGGGTACATTAGTGCTTCATCACCAATGAAGATCGCTTTGCTTCGAGGTTCGTAATAGAATACATGCCCGGCGCTGTGCCCGCCCGTCCAAATCACTTCCAGATCTGTACTTCCGAATGATATAGTATCTCCTTCCTCAACGATTTGATCAACTGTACAGGCTTGCAGACGATCAGTTGGTGATCCATAAAAAGAAAGCATAAATTTGTCGCCCTTTCCAAGCATATAATGATCTGTAATCAGTTTTTTAGGATTCTGCAGAGTTTCAACTGCTTTTTGATGAGCAACTATCTTTGCCTTTGTTTTCTTTTTCAACCAAGCATGGGCGCCAAAATGATCGTAATGTTCGTGAGAGGTAAGTATATAGGCAACATCCTCTGCTTTTCTCCCATATTCTTCGATGCAATCTAAGATATCTTTTCTAGGTGTCTTTGGAGTGCCCGAATCTATTATTGCAATTTCGTTGTCGAATAAAATATAACATGCATTTATTTCATCTTCTATTGATTCGTCGCCTACTACCCGAATAATATCTGAAGTAACCTCGAAGTAGCTCATTCTTGATCCTCCCGTAATCTTAACTTAGTCAGGTTTAATTTCATCAAACATACTACTTTAATCTTTTGTTTTATCATTACCGCAAGAGGAAAAAAACCCTTCCTTTAGACGGTGAGGAAGTCACTTCTTTATTGAACCTCTTAATGGATTTTTTGCCAATTCATTACTTCATTCAAACTAAAAATAGCAGAGAAATTCAATTCCGCTTCTAAAAACTATAAATAGATGATCATTGAAATGAAAGAAGCGTTAAAATAATTAGATTTTTTTAAATATCAGAATTTGATGGTGAGTGGAGGGTTCGCTTATCGATAGCGAAAAAAGCGCGAAAAAGGAACGTGGTTTCCCTCTTAAATGTCCTGAATGTGGATCAACCCATATTTTGGTTGATGATGAACGGGGCGAACTAAAATGTAGTAATTGTGGGTTGGTTATTACAGATTCGCTTATTGATAGCAGACCCGAATGGCGTGCCTTCTCGCCTGAAGATCATGATAAGAAAAGTCGGATTGGACCTCCGCGTTCTTTAACAGCACCAGATCGATATTTATCCACAACAATAGGGAGAGACCGCAAGGATATATTCGGAAAAGGAATTTCTCCAGAGAGAAGGGCCCGTATAGACCGTCTACGAAGAATTCAAGCTAGATCTGCACATAGAGTTCCCGGAGGACGAAATTTAGCGCGTGCATTGTCAGAATTGAAACGGATTAGTTCACAACTGGAATTACCTCCAAGCATTTTAGAAAACGCAGCTTTCGTATACAGAAAGGCACTCAGGGCAGGAATCACTAAAGGAAGATCCATAAATGCTGTTGTTGCTGCCTCGCTATATGCGGCTTGTCGTCTTCACAAATCGCCTTGGACAATAGAAGAGATTGCCAACATGAGTAAGCGTATATCGAAGAAAGAGGTTGCACGTGTGTACAGGATCATTCTAAACAAATTGCCAGAATTACACGTCCCTCTTCTTGAACCGGAAGAATATATCTCTCGACTTGCATCTGATTTGAAACTTAGCGGTGATGTTCAACTAAGGGCGCTTGAAATTCTTGAAGATGCAAAAAAGATGCACATTACACTGGGAAAACTCCCGATAGGGGTGGCAGCAGCGGTGATCTATATAGCGGCTATTGAATTAGGCGAACGCCGTACACAAAATGATGTTTGTGAAGCCGCTCAAATTACAGAAGTAACGCTTCGCACACGTTACAAAGAATTGGTAAAAAAACTCAAACTTTCACAGACTTCTTAAACGATTCATATTGCTTCTAAAACTTGTGTTGATGTTTTAAAATCGTCCAATTTTTTAACACGAAAAAGTTCAAAGTTAATAATGGTATCAGCGTCAGATTGTTTAAGCAAAGCAATGATATCATTATAAGGAATTGATCCGTTCCCTAAAGGGTAATGAAGATCACCATATCCAACATCTGCTTTTGTGCCCCCTAGAGGACACGGAATCATTTGGTTATCGTGCAGGTGAATATGTTTGAAGTAGGGCTGGAAGGCTTTAATTGTCTGCAGAAGGTCAAATCCATAAAATGTGCATTCTAATGCAAGATGTCCAATATCAAGGGTAGCACCACAAAAGTTATCCCCGCCCTGTTCTAAAATTGTCTGACACAATTGAATAAGAGTAAATGGATTATCGCAAATCGGGATGGTTTCAAAGCGTGGAACTTCGTTTTCTAAACAAAGTACTACACCAAAATCTTCTGCATAGTCTAACAAATTCATAATTGAATCTTGAATATTAGCTACTCCTTTCGATCGGTCAAGAGGTTGAGTAGCCAGAAAATTCATGCTACTGCTTTTCTTACGCTTCATATTGGGAAAGAGCGTCCCGGGATGAATCACTATAACCCCGCAATCTAGAAAATTACAGAGTTCAATACTTTTTTTAGTTGTAAGTATTGCTTTTTTTCTGAGCGTCTCATCGAGATCTGCCAAATTACTGATAATTCCATTGCAATTGTCGTACAACCCATGTGTCGTGATTTTAAAATCATAAGTAGAAATAATTTCTTTAAACTCTTGAAGTTTCTCTAATTCAAAATCTAGTGTTGTAGTCAGAAATTCCTCGTCAGGTAAATACAACTCTACAAAATTGAATTTTGCTTCACTGAGAAATGATAAAAGTTCATGCGTGCCAAATCGCTTTTGGATTGACTTGTATAGTGTAACTCCTGTTTTCATAAAAGACGCCTCGATCTTTGTTGCCAATGAAACTTCCAGTCATACAATTGTTCTATGTTTTTTTGAGTATTTTGTTTCTAGTTGACAGAACTGCGGTAAGTTGTGCATATCGGTCAATCAGGCATTACAGAAGAAATTTTGCTCTAAAAATGAGAAATATATAAAGAAATTGAATACAAATTAGGCTACAATAAGCAAAATTTAAATAGGAAAAGGATGCTCCCTACTCTCATCACGTCGACAGAAAGTTGTGAAAATACTACAAGTGCATTTTTACCGAATAGTAAGCATTCAGATTTTTAGGATGGAAATTTCATGGAAAATGGTGTAGTTGTCGAAACCGTGAATCTTAAGAAAAATTATGTCTTGGGTAAAACGATTGTTCATGCCTTAAGAGGAATCGACTTCAAACTCTACAGAGGCGACATGTGTACGATCATGGGACCTTCAGGGTGTGGAAAATCAACCTTTCTTAACATGATCGGAGCGTTAGATACCCCAACAGAAGGAGAAGTCTATATTGATAATGTGAACATCACAACACTAAACGATAAGCGAGTTACGGAACTTCGCCGACACAAGTTAGGGTTCATTTTCCAATTCTACAACCTCATTCCAGTGTTAACCGCAATTGAAAATGTTGAGCTTCCTATGCTTATTGCTAAGAAACCGAAGAAGGAAAGATTGGAACGTGCACAGGAACTTTTAGAAATCGTAGGGCTTGGTGATCGACTACATCATAGACCAGATGAGCTCAGTGGAGGCGAACAACAACGTGTGTCCATAGCTCGCGCACTTGCAAACGAACCTTCATTAATTCTAGCAGACGAGCCAACGGGTGATATCGACACAAACACAGGCGCTGAGATAGTAGAGTTAATGGGACGCATCAACAAGGAACAGGGCACAACATTCCTTATAGTGTCACATGATCAATCCGTAGGTAAGAAAGGTAATCGACTTATTCGATTTAGAGATGGAGTGATTGAAGGCGAGGAAACGATTGACTAATTGCCTACAAGTTTTATACATAGTAGACAGCCTAAGGACGCCTAAACAATGGATACAAAATCGTTTATCAAAATTACAAGGCCTCATAATTGTTTAATGGGTGGTCTCACTTCAATCATTGGAGTTATGGTTACAAGACAATTTTACATCCCGTTATACTCCCAATTAACATTCTTATTGATTTTAATTCTCTCTTATTTTACGTATATATTTATTGCCGCCGCTGGAAATGTGATTAATGATGTCTTCGATATAGAGATCGATAAGATTAATAGACCCGATCGACCAATCCCAAGCGGTGCAATAAGTCTCAAGCAAGCAAAAGTCTATTCAATACTACTTTGGTTAATAGGGATTATTCTTTCGTTTGTAACCATTCCTATCAGCCCAGTAGGATTTTGGTGTCCGATTATCGCCATTTTCTTTTCGTTCATAGGTTTTGCGTATGCTGCGAAAGGGAAAGTTATGGGAATCTTTGGGAATTTCATGGTTGCTATCTCGTTTTCCTTTGGGTACATTTATGGAGGCGCCATCACTGGTGCGTTCAATCAATTAACTGGTTCCTTACCTATAGCAATAGGTACATTCTTCTTAGCTTCATTTTTCATGCTACAAAGTCGTGAGATTATAAAGGGAATGGAGGACGTCGAAGGAGACAGACTCAAACAAGTAAAAACTATAGCTATGGTATATGGCTATAAGATCGCTGCATTGTCAGCAACAATTTGCGGAATGTTATCAATTATATTCTTTACTTTAGTTTGGCTGATGTCATTTGTAAATCCCCTTTTCTTCATTCCTTTTCTGGTATTAGGCGATGTCGCTGTCGCTCTTTCAGTTATAATACTCCTCCTAGACTTCACATCCAAAGAAAAACAACATAAAGCGAGTTTTTTTGCAAAAATTGGAGCACTATTTGGACTTGTAGGATTTTTGGTTGGCACCATCTGAAAAATATATCAAGTTTTATAAGAAATGAAATGTTATTCAACTAGTAGTTTGAATTTATAGTAAGTTCATAAGATACTGAGTATATTAAATAAGGGAAGTTTTGAAGGGAATTCAGGCAAGCCCTGCAAAATCATTTACAGAGATATCTAAGTTGATGCATAAGAAATTCGATAATACATCCTTATTAAGAACATTTATTTAGGAAATTATGAAAAGGTGTTATGTTTACAAAAAACTGATCACAAAAATTATAATTAGCGCCGCTTAGGTGGCAAATGGTGTTTAATTGGACAAATCAGTTGTTACAGGCAACTGAAGTAGGCGAACAGAACGATTTAGGAGATCTCCTTCTAATATTAGATAATTCTGCAGTTGTTGAGAAGGATCTTCTCCCGACTGTTAAAGAGTTTTTTCAAGACGAAATGCAACTCGGACGATTGGCAGACTGTTATTGTGTTATCTCTTTAAGACAAATATCCAAAAATACAACCTTTCGAATCAAACGTGCCTTAGAAATTCTTAGTGGATTAGGAGACCTCACAGAATTGATTGAAATGGCTATCGTCAATATAGGCCTTTTATCAGAAATTGGGCATGTTGTTGCATCAATCACTCTATGGAACGACGGATCGTATCAAATAGACTATGTGCATGTAATCGATAATGATGATGTACAATTTAACGAAAATGCCAAAAAAATCGTTGAGAATGCAGTTGCAAAGGTATTGGGAAATTTCAAAAATGAAGCTGCAGCGTAAATTCTAATCTCTTAAAATAACGCAAATGTATCTTTCAAGAATTCATTTTTGTGGTATCAAAAACTTTCACTAAGGATTTTCACTTCTCAATTTTTAATTGTGCAAGCACTTCCTTATCCCAGCGCCAATCCTTTTTATCCGCATCGAACATCTCTATAGGTAACATTTTTGCAGTTGATCTGAACTGGTATCGATGAGCGGTCCAGATGGCATCACTTTCCCTCAGGACATTTGTTATTGCATCTGTAAATTTTATGAAACTGCCGGAAGGCAATCGGAGCCATGCTAAAAGGCATTTTTTAGAATCATATGTGAAAGGCTTAAGGGTGTAACTATGCATCACCGGTAATTCGGATAGGGCTGACTGGAAAGGTTTTAGGTATTCCTCATCGCCAGTATAGAGTACAACAATCTGTTCATCAAGTCCAATTTGCATTAAATTGACAAAAGGAATTAATAAATTCTCACCTAGCAGTTTTTTGACCCTACGCCTCACGCCTGCACGTGTCATACCAACGAGTTGTCCCAGTTGCGCCATCGACATTCGTAGGTTAGTTCCATAGTAATCAAGAATTTCTAGGTCTTTTAAATCAAAAGAAATAGGTTTTTCTTCTCCATCATTAATAAACTTAACTGAATCAGGACTCACCATGTGATATTTGTCTTCATAGAGTATCCTCTCAAGCCATAAACTCCAAGCATCCCAGTCAAGGCTCCATGTGTTTTCTTCTATATCGAAATACTGGAATGAGAAGTTATCTTTTACCTCAAGTTGCTGATATATTGTAAACTCATCAAGTTTGTCTTTCAATGTATTATGCAAATCTCGAAGAGGATATATCGTACCTTTTTGGCGGGGGACATTGAAAGGATATAACTTTACCACATTTCCAGCACGTAGTTCTTGGATACTGGTAAGATAGGGAAATTCGATACGTATTCTGTCTTCTGTTATTACCAGTACCGTTTGCAACCCTAATTTGTTCAGGTTTGGACGCCCATACACTCTAAGACGAAAAAGTTTTTGTAATCGATCCAGGATGTAAGTAACAGAATTATCATGTAAATTCAATGCTTCAGCAATATCTTTTTTCCTTGAAAAAGCACTATTAGGACGTGAATCAAGATATAACACAACTTTCAGATCATTTTTTGATAGTTTGGGTCTCCAGCCCATCCAGATGTTATCGAGATAGCGTGTTGCCTCTCGCTCAGTTAAAGGCTCCCTTATGAATTTTCTCAGGCGTTGTACTTTTTTAAGCAGTAAAGGAAGAAACTCCCCAAATGTAAATGAATCTGCTTCTAATAGATCGTGGACACTTCTATACATCGTGCCATCTTCAAACTGCATTAAGGGTTTATCAGTTCGCGTGGGGGTTAGACCACGTTTTCTATACCATTCTTGGATTAATATCTCCTTTTCAACGACATCTAAGAGATTATAGGCTAACAAATAAGCAAGGTCTTCCTCAATAACTTCTGGAAATAGATTTTTTGGCAAAAAATAAGCCAAGAACAGGCGCATAAGCCGGTCTCGTCTATTTAATTTAAAAAGAAATTGATCATCTGTTTTTTCTTTGATGATGGGAGGAATATTGAGAAATTTAAGAATAAGTTCTTTTTCATTATGAAGTCTGTCATACTCTTCTTGTGTAATTCTGTCCTCATGTGGCGCCATGACTATTATTAGTGAATTTAACACTATAAAAGTCTTTCAGACAGTTTTGAAAAATTTCAAAAAATCACTAAATCAACTGTCAATTTTAGAGATTCTTATAATTCGATTTGAGAAATCTTCTTTTTTATCGGAGAAAATCAAAAAATCTATAGTATTATAAGGGTATCATGATCCTAACTTTTGTGACATTTTTAAAAGGCGTATAATTACTTCGTGTTTTTATCGATTAGTTTAAGTCATTTTTGTTTGCTTTTTTAAGATATTCAAAATCATGTGTCAATAAAAACAGTTCTTGATTTTCATTGCGAGATTAACCGACAAAAATTTTTGTTATCTTCTCATTCATGCGTTTTTTCTTGAAACTGGTCGATCTAAGCTATCATTTTAAAAGGAATGACTATCAGAATAGAAGAATAGGTTTTCCTTTTAAAAGGGAGATTTGTATGATCTTTGAAAAAAGCGAAGGAGGGATAATCGCATGGGTCCTGGCGGCGGATTTCCCTGGTAAGTTATATTTGGAAAAATTTCGTGAAAACAGAACAGAGGTTAGAAAACAATGAATGTCTTTAATAATATAGGAACATTGGAGTTCGTAAGGAGCGGTGAAGTCAAAATAGAAGATTATGATGCAGATTGGATCAGATTAAATGTAGAGAAGGCGAATCCTGAGTTAATAGATCATTATTTAAATACTATTCTCCAAAGTATCAGAAAATCAGTGAAAGCACGTATAAGAATCTTGAAAAGTGCTACTAACGTAATCTTCAACCTGCCGTATCGATTTTAGTCACCGCTCTTCATTTTTCTACGAAGCCTTTCTAACCACACAAAAAGGTAAACAAAAAGCTAGTTGTTTCCCTATATATGTAGATAAGAAGCTTTTTTAGTTAGGGAAAACTCAACTCAAAATTAATTCATTCAATTTTAATTTTTGATTTCTTGAATTAAATGTTTACAAAAAGGCACAAATTGTGTATCTGTAATAATAGACAGTTTTTTAATTAAAGAACGGAGAAGCAAACACTATCTAAGCGAGCATTTATATGCCAGTGGTACATCTCACCTTCTTTAACATTATGTGAAAAAAAGGGTATTTAAAAAATGATTTAAACATAGAAAAAGGGCGCATGTGAACTACTCCACCCTTACGGCTGGAGCTTCCTGCGAGTCCTCGCAACCCATGCGGGAAACTCTCGTTTTACGTTCGGCTGTGTGTCGCAGTTCATCCTCTTTTGAGGATGGCCCGTCCACCTAGCATTCTGTGATAGGAAACTTTAGTTCCAGCATCACACCATATGGATTCGTCAAATGCTATTGTACTGTTACCTTCGCGGCTATTCGCGCTGGTTAGCAACTGTACGAATCCTGGCTCACAGGGGCGCCTCTTCTGTCATCCTACCTGGAGTCTTGTAT
>JAEOSO010000131.1 GCA_016840315.1 Candidatus Borrarchaeota archaeon
TTTGTATAGTTTTCCAGCATAGGTTACCAAATCGTGTGGTTGTAACTGGTATCGCTGTTTCCTAATAGACGGTTTGAATCCCTTTCTATTCGTCTGTATAGAACGATTATTGCGCCGCACTTGAATTATCTCGTAAGGACGGCAGCGTTCTTGATTCGTTCCGCCCGCGATTACGAACGCGTCATTGATATGTGACTTTTCCAGACCTAACTTGTTACGTTGGTATTTTGTGACGTATCCGTAAGTATGTTCTGCTCCTAACTGCTCTACGATCTTCCAGCGAATGTTATTCAGACACGCGGTTGCTTTAAGAGTTTTCTTTGCCTGTTGCTGTATGTGAGGGTAGCCACACTCCTCGGCGGTCTGATTTCCCTTCTTTACATTACATGTGTTACAGGCTAAGGTGAGATTGGAGACTCTATCCGTTCCGCCTCTACTTTTTGGAACAATATGCTCTACTTGTAAGGGCACGTTTGTTTTGCCACAGTAGGCGCACTTTCGGTTCCATTTGTCTAACAGGTATTCTCTGACTTCGTAGCCTTGAAGTGTGCCGTGCTGATATGCTACGCCTGTAATTTCGGGGTGCTGCATTTTTTGAGCGTCGAAATTAGCCACTTCTACTTTTTTGAAGGTTATCGGTAGCAGTATTTCGAGCTTATTGACTAATCGAATATGTGAGTCATGCCTATGCTGAATACTAGGAGTTAACCATCCTTCAGGTCGTTTGCGATTATTAAACCGAGGTGGTCGGTATCCTAATCGAGTTCTACGAGTTCTACGATACCTACGTTTTTTATCTATCTTTTTAGAGACATTCTGTCGTAAAGTTACTGTTCCGCTGATGACTTCTAACTTATCGGTCTTGGCACTAAATCCAATGTTCTTAAAGCCTATATCCACTCCAAGTTTAATGGGTTGTGTGTTTTCGCCAGTGGCATACTTTAACTGAATCACGAAAGGGCAACGCTCTTTCACGGTAGCCTTCCCATCCTTCAACAACACCTTTGCCCTTCGTGGAGTGGTGGGCATAAGAGGTTGCCCTCTCATGTTGAGTACATACACAGGGACTCTCAAGTCCTGTGTCTCCCTTGTGACAGGGAGTTGGTTCTCTTCGCCAAGGTTATCAGTCAGTACTATATGATGGTCACTGAGAGTTTCCTCTCTGTTTAAACCATCATTTACAGAGCAAGGGACTAGAGAAGTATCCCTTGGTGTGTTCTTTAACTCTCCTGATAACTTAGATACCGTCATAAACTATATGACCTCTCTTAGGCTAATCAACTAATTACTCTTGCTCCTCACGAAGCAAGCCCCCTAACTTGGTAGGGGGTAATTGACTATCTCTTCTTTCGCCTTTTTTTCTTCTTCTTCCTTGGGCCTAATAATTCTGTGCTAGCCAAATACACAAATCCTATTGCGCCAATACATATCCCAACAACTGAAATAATGAAAAACACAGGATTTTGAGATCTTTCACTCTCTGGGGACTCTATAATAGTCACGCTTGCCTCAGCATAATGCGTATTTCCACCTGCTTGGACTTCTGCTGTTAAACTCCATAATCCAATTGTTAATGAAGTTGTGTTGAAACTTGTCTTGTAGATCCCAGGTTGCAGTTTCGTAAATTGCGTTGTCTCAAACTCTGTTGAGAGTTGATTAAGAGTTAATTTGATTTTAGCGTTCCCAACTGCATCCCCATTATTAAATACAGTTACATTGACTTCAAGCAAATCTCCCTGTACGACTTGCTGTTCAAAAGGAATAACTTGAATATCAATGGCAGTTCCAATAACCATAAAAGGTAGTGCGTCATCGTCGTTCATGTTGTTAACAGATAGTGAATGTGTCCATCCCTGAGGTTCTTTATGATACACAAGCATAGAATAGGTTAGAATATTTAGTGTGAGGATGCTTATTAAAAAGATTGAAAAGAAAATCCATTTCCTACAGCGATACATTATGGAACCCCCGTTTTTAAAGACTGGTGAACTTTTCTAATAAGACTTATAAAAACTGCTAAGTCTTTTTAAACTTATCATGTTTTGCTTTCTGTATTATCTCTTCTCTTTTTTCTGCTTCTCTAAAAAAAATGAAAAAAAAATCAAATGCTGTAATGAATCAATTTCAGGATTTCATTTCGGGTATTTCATTTCGGACACCTTTCCATAAAAGCCACATGAAAAATGCATTTTCCGCAATAACTACAGGAAGCGCGAGAAAAACCACCGGGTACACGTAGTTGGGTAAAAGAACAAATGCAAAAGTATCTATTATATAGTTTAAACCTGCAACTACCAACAAGATGCCCAGAATTCTGGGAAAGTAGCCCGACTTGAAAACTAAATAACCACTGACAAACAAATGAAGGCCAGAGAATACCTGAATATTAAATCCATCGCTATACGCATTGAGAAATAGCAACACTAGAGCATGCAACTGATCTGGTTCAAATACTGTCAAGTAGTCAGCACCACTTAAAAGCTGCAAAACAACATAAAGATTAAGCAGATTGCTTCCCAAAATAGCGACATGCACCACCCTAAACCACGCCGCAAGCAACGCGAGACTCTTGTTTACTGGTTTGAGTAAAACATAAAGTGCCAGAGCCAACAACAACTCACTGAGAAACATGATTAGCTCGCTAGCAATACTGATGCGGAATAGACCCTCAGAAGCCATAATATTATTGGCTGTTGTTGCGGCATCTCCTGGCACAATAAGACTGGGGCGAATTAAAAAATAAGGGATGACAGCGGATATAAACATGATTATAACCGCGACCCCTACGACTATTGCAGCTTGGCGTTGTGATATATCGGCGATACGGTTTGTCATTTCAATTCCTCCTAAAGGGTATAACGGTTGAGTTTACCTGTATTTTGGAACGATAATAATTTTTCTTTTTTTCTCCTTGTTCTTTTTAAAAAAGTTATGAACTGTTAGACGATTGTTGTTACTCAACATTTCAGTGTTAGAACACTCTGTCAGTTTCTCGTATATAATATTAACTATTTTACGGATATAATATTATACTATTTTACGTACACTCTATCTTTATGTGTAAATAGCCGATATAGTCTATCAAGGTTAGAGAATGTCAAGCCTTTAGCTTTGAAATGATTCAGAAAAAACAATAATATCGCTAATCTTTTCTTATAGTACAAACGAAAGCAAAAAGAAATTCTACCTGAAAATAAGGTTTTTCACAGAGTTTCAGGTAGAATCTCATATAACA
>JAEOSO010000132.1 GCA_016840315.1 Candidatus Borrarchaeota archaeon
AGGTTTCCTATCACAGAATGCCAGGTGGACGGGCCATCCCCATAGGGATGATCTGCGACACACAGCCGAACGTAAAACGAAAGTTTCCCGCAAGGGTTGGGAGGACTCGCAGGAAGCCCCATCCGTCAGGGTGGGGTAGTTCACAGGAACTACGCTGCTTTGAAAATATATGAACTCCCTCTCCACATTTGTCCGATAGAGGTGGTAGAACTCAAGCGTCTTCTGTAAAACAGGCTCAGCCGTTAAACTACTCGCTGCATAGTCAAAGTACACGATACCTGAATCTAAAATAGGGAAACTCAGCCATTTTTTCGCAATATTTTTAAATGACAATGTTATATCAGTGTTATAACATTGGAGAGTGATTAATATAGAAAAATCTCTCGCGTGCCTACGATGCGGTAATGCTCTTTTGCCAAAAGAAACATACGAATATTGCTCTGAATGTCTCCTTGGTTTCAAAATGGAAGTGGAGGAACTTGATCCCAAGTTACTAAAGGAAAAATTAGTCGAAATTCTCGATGGATTTACTTCTGATGTACGAGCCGCCTTTCAGAAAGATCCTGCAGCAAATAGTCTAGTTGAAGTATTAACGTCTTATCCAGGCGTCCATGCTATTTTAATTCATCGTGTTGCTCACTTTTTCTTGAAACTTGGACTACCTTTCGTTCCGCGTTATCTTTCTCATATTGCTCGACAAAATTCGGGCATTGATATCCATCCAGGTGCAAAAATAGGGCATGATTTCTTTATTGATCATGGTTCTGGGACTGTAATAGGCGAAACTTCAGAAATAGGAAATAATGTTACGCTTTATCAGGGTGTGACTCTCGGAGGAACATCCTTAGAGAGAATGAAACGACATCCTACGCTTGGTAACAATGTTGTTGTTGGAGCTGGGGCAAAACTACTTGGTCCTATTAAAATCGGAGACAATGTGAAGATTGGTGCAAATTCAGTTGTTACAAAGGACGTTCCTCCAAATTCGGTAGTTGTAGGCGTTCCAGGTCGAATTGTAGCTCGAAACGGAAAAAGAATTCCAAAAATCGATTTATTTCATGGGGATCTCCCTGATCCACTTATTGAGATTATCAAAAAATTAGAGGCACGAATAACCGAATTAGAACACCAACGTGAGGATTTGTCTCATAAATAAATTCTTGGAGATGTTTTGTTTGCCGATCTATAATGATATTATTGAAACAATTGGTAAGACACCTCTTGTCCGATTAAATAAGATTACTGGTGACGTAAAGCCCAATATATTGGTAAAGATTGAAGCGTTCAATCCTGGGGGGAGTGTAAAGGATCGCATTGGTATGTCCATGATTGACGCTGCAGAAAAAGCTGGCATACTCAAGCCGGGGGTAAGGATAGTAGAGCCTACCTCTGGAAATACTGGCATTGGTTTGGCGATTGTCGCTGCTGTGAAAGGATATAAGTTACTGCTAACAATGCCGGAGAGCATGTCTAGTGAGCGGCGAAAAATCTTGAAATTTCTTGGTGCAGAACTCGTACTAACAGAGGCTAGTAAGGGGATGCCTGGTGCTGTTGAGAAAGCGAATGAAATTGCACAACAAGAGGGAAATGTGTTTATCCCTCAACAGTTCAAGAATCTCGCGAATCCAGAAATCCATCGACAAACTACTGCTCGTGAGATTATTGACGATACGAATGGCGACATAACTGCCTTTGTAGGTGGAGTTGGAACAGGGGGCACAGTTACTGGTGTTGGAGAGCTCCTCAAAAAAGAAATAGGCCCTCATGTCAAAATTTTTGCAGTTGAACCCGTAGATTCCCCAGTTCTCTCTGGAGGGAGACCGGGGCCTCATAAGATTCAAGGAATTGGTGCCGGATTTATCCCAGATGTTATGAATATGGATTTTGTAGACAGTGTGATTCAAGTCACTTTCGAGGATGCTGTCAAGACTTCTCAGCGTCTCGCTAGACTAGAAGGTATCTTTGTAGGAATTTCGGCAGGTGCAGCGGCATGGGCTGCGTTAAGTGTCGCACAGGAGTTCAAAAAAGGCGAAAACATTGTTGTTGTTCTTCCTGATACCGCAGAAAGATATTTAACAACAGATTTATTTGCTTTCGATAAATAAAAATAATAAAAGCACTCTTTTTGCCTGAAGGCTGATTTTAAATTAAATCAATATAGATATTGGAGGGATCCTTGTGAAGGTTGTGTATATGGACAACGCGTCTACAACTCCAGTTGATCCAAGTGTCGCGGAAGTGATACATAATTATTTTATTAAGATTTTTGGTAATGCTTCAAGCATTCATGGGTTTGGACGTGAGGCTCGTGAAGCGGTTGAAAATTCTAGACAAGTTGTAGCTAAAGCCATTTATGCTGAAGAACAAGAAATTATCTTCACATCGGGAGGTACTGAAGCTGATAATCTTGCCTTAAAAGGCATCGCCTTTTCCGATAAATATGAAGGAAAACACATTATCACAAGTGTTATAGAACACTCTGCTATTTTAAAAACTGCTAAATTTCTAGAAAAACAAGGTTTTGAAGTTACTTATTTGCCAGTTGACAGAGAAGGATTAGTAAGCGTTGATGATGTTAAAAATGCTATTAGAACTGACACCGTTTTAATCTCTGTAATGCATGCAAATAACGAAATTGGCACTGTTCAACCGCTTGAAGAAATTAGTAAACTTACTAGAGAAAATAATATTATGCTTCATACTGATGCTGTGCAATCTATTGGAAAACTCAATGTTGATGTCAATAAACTAGGAATCGATTTATTATCAATGTCGTCGCATAAAATCCATGGCCCTAAAGGAGCAGGAGCCCTCTATATTCGTAAAGGTACATCTATCGAGCCGTTATTACACGGTGGGGGACACGAATACAATCTTCGTTCAGGAACCGAGAATGTACCAGGAATTGTAGGCTTTGCAAAGGCTATGGAATTGGCAACTACAGATTTAGACAAAAAAGCAAGTCAAATGGCGCGTTTACGAGATAAAATAATAGATAATGTCTTGGAACGTATAGACGGTTCATATCTTAATGGACATCGCACAAAAAGGCTGCCAAATAATGCAAATTTTCGGTTTGATCAAATCAATGGTGAAGCCTTGATTTTAGATCTTGATATGAACGGTATCTCAGCATCAACAGGGTCAGCTTGCGGTTCCCATGCTGATGAGCCATCACATGTCCTTCTTGCACTTGGTTTAACCAATAATGAGGCGGAAGG
>JAEOSO010000060.1 GCA_016840315.1 Candidatus Borrarchaeota archaeon
AAAGAGAGCCTAGTATAGGCGGTCACATGATTCAATATCTAAAAGTCTTCCCCACTCTTCATTGAGAACAATCAAGAGTGGGGAAGACTTTTGGATATTGAATCATGTGACCGCCTATACTAGGCTCTCTTTCAACAAGATAGCAATCTAAACCATTTTCAGCCACGCGAAGAGAAGATATAATTCCTGCGATTCCTCCTCCAACAACTAAGACTTTTGGCGTAACATCGATTTCTTTCGTTTCAAGAGGCACTGATTCTTCGATTCTTTCAATTCCTCCTCGAATGAGATCAGCAGCTTTTATAGTTGCACCCTCAGGGTCCTTTTCATGAACCCAACTGCAGTGTTCCCTAACATTGATAACGTCAACAAGAGCTGGATTTACTCCTGCTTCTTTTAAAACTCGCTGAAACTTCTTTAGATGCATTTTCGGGGTGCAACATGCTAAAACAAGCCTATCAAGCCCTTTTTCTTCAATAACTTCTTTCATTCGCTCAATTGCGGGCTCACTACATAAGTATGTTTCAACTTCTGCCAGTTCGATATCTTCATCTTCGAGCTCCTTCGCTACTTTATCAACGTCAACAACATTGGAAATATTACCGCCGCATTGGCAGATGAATGCACCAATTTTCTTAGCCATTATAATTCAGCTCTTTTTATCCAAGCAATGGTAAAGCATGAGATATGGTCCTTTCACCCCTATATTCAGGAAGAAGAATAGGTGCTTTTCTTTCTTTTGGAATACCTGCTTCTTCTAGTAAATCGACATATTTGGTAACATGATCTAAACTTAATTTGCCCACTGTTGCGTTTTTGACGTATTCTGTTGCGTAGATGCCCATTCGTCTTCCGTACACACAATAGTCCAAGATTGAGTTACCCATCAACCTGTTCTTGCCATGAACCCCTCCTGTAGTTTCGCCTGACGCAAATAAACCTTCTACGCCCACAACTCCAGTACGTTTATTTATGACAATCCCGCCATTTTGAAAGTGCAGTGTCGGATAGACAAAGATCGGGTCTTTCGTCATGTCAATGTCGAACCTAGCGTACTTTAAAAACATAGCTGAAAACTCCTTTTCGATAGTGCCTTCACCATGAAGAATATCGATCAAAGGAGTGTCCAACCATACTCCAGGCATGCCAGTCGGGGTTACAAGCCCATTTCCTTTAGCACATTCTCTGATAAAAGCTGCTGATTCGACATCTCTAGGCTCAAGCGGATACACAAACTCTTCGCCATACTTGTTTACGGGCTGAGCGCCTCTTCCTCTTAATTTCTCAGTGCACAGAAGACCTACGATTTGTTCAGGATATGAACTTCCAGTTGGATGATACTGAACTGAGTCCATGTCAATGATTCTCGCACCTACTCGGTTTGCCATAACTAGACCGTCTGCGGTGGCGCCATAATGGTTCGTGGTAGCAAATTCTTGAACATGTAGGCGTCCAAAACCACCAGTCGCCATCAATGTTGCTTTTGCTCTTACAATGAAATAATCTTCTTTCTCCATGTCCCATAAAACCGCTCCAGCGACTTTGCCAGCGTCATCCATAAGTAATTCAACTGCGCTTGTAAACTCTAATGTCGGTATATCTAGATTCAATGCCTCATCCATCAAAACGCGTACGATCTCCATACCAGTATAGTCCTTACAAGAATGCATTCTCTTTCTACAAGTTCCCCCACCTGGGGCGACAAACATGCATCCTTCTTCATCCTTATCGTACATTATACCTAGTTCTTCATGCCACTTAATGATCATGGGTGCTTCCCGAACCAGCCACTTTACTAAATCAGGATCATTTGTGAAGTGTCCACCTCCTAAGACATCAAGGTAATGCAATGTTGGGTTATCATCTTCACAGTCTGCTGCCTGAATGCCGCCCTGACTCATTTTGGAGTTCGAATCACCCATTCGTAATTTGGTAACCATTAGTATTCGATTAATATCGGCGCCAGAACTTACAGCCCATAAAGCAGCCGTTAATCCTGCCCCACCAGCGCCAATAATCAAGATATCTGAATCGTAATCAATAGTTGACAAATCAATTTGTTCTGGTTCGATAAGCGGATACGCCTCAATCAGGTCTGCTACCTCATGTGGCATAAATTCTCCAGCGTTCGCACCGACTTTTACAATGCGCTTACCATCTTCTTTATAATCTGGATGATATTGTCTAAGGATTTCCTCTCTTTCCTCAAGTGTCATAAGTTCAGGAATTTCCTTTAAACGTCTTTCTCGCGTCTTTTTCACAAATTCGATTGACTCAAGCATGTATTCGGGATAACCACGTTCCATCTTTCTATCCCACCTTAATTTCTCGCTCTACATAGATCTTCTTTAGTTTTTCAACATCCTCTTTTGCTAATAAGCTATAATTGTCAAGTTCTTCGTCGAATACGCACGCATGGATTTCTTCCACTCTTTTGTGAGTGTGCATAGCCTGGGGTGCTATGTACTTTCCATACAATCTCCTTGCAAGTTGTCCCACATTATAAGGTACAATCTCTGCAGGGCATCTCATAGCACACAAACCGCATTGAATACAGTCAAAACTCAAATTAGATACTTCTTCTATGTCACCACGAATAGCAGCTTGAACATAATCCATTACCTCTAATTCTTGTGGACAGGCTTTGGTGCACGTATTGCACGCCACACAGCGTGCGATCTCCGGATAAAGTTCAAGCAAAACGGATCCTCTGGGCTTGAGGTTGTTCAGGTCATATATTGCTTTCTCAGCGGGCATAAATGGCAGTATCGTGAGATACATGTTATTTTCTACAGCCTTCTGGCAAGCCAAGGCAAAATTAAGCCTGTAATCATCTTTAAATCGATAAACTGTGGCGCAAGCTCCGCAGTATCCTCCCCTGCAACCGATTCCTCGTACAAATCTATAGCCAGCATATTCGAATGCTTTTACGATATTTAGAGTGGCGGGGACTTCAAACTCGCGTCCCATGATATATACCTTCACCATTTTCTCTTTTTCTGCTTCTTCTTCCAAGTTTAATTCCTCTCAATTGGTTTTATTTTTCTTTAATTAAAGGTAAAGAATCGATCAGTAGTTGCTTTTCTTTCAATAAAGGAACAGGATCAACATAATGAATATCAAACCCAAGCCTTTCTTCGTCTAGATCAAATGCGAGTGCCATTAATTGAGTAAAATATAATATTGGAATTTCAACAAAATCAGGATATTGACGTTTTATCTCTCGTTGTCTATTATCTAGATTAAATGCACAAAGGGGACAGCTTAGTACTAAGGCATCCGCTCCTGAATTTCTCGCGTAGGTCAATATTTTGTAGCCTAAATCTGCAACTAAGTTTGGTTTATCAACAGTGTGATAACTCCCACAGCATTTAAGTTGATAAGGATTGTCTATCACATCAGCGCCGAGCGCTTTGGTTAACGCCTGCAATATTGTCGGAGTTTCTGGATCATCAATACCAAATTCTTTCGGTCTTACCAGCAAGCAGCCGTAATACGGTGAAAGCGTTAGTCCCCTAAGAGGCTTTTTTATCTTCTCTTTTATTTTATCAAATCCTATCTCCCTCAATAGTTCAAGGAAGTGTAATACCTTCACGTTACATTGATAATCGCTTTCTCTGTACATGAATTGATTCATAGTTTTTAGTTTTTCAGGATCATTCTTAACGAGCGTATTGGATCTTTTCAGCGTGCTATAGCATACAGAACATAAAGTTACTAACTGAGTTTCTTCAAGATCTTGAACACGAATCAAGTTCCGAACTGGTGCCAAGTGATGCATCAAATCATCTGTAGTGAGAGAACTAACTGTTCCACAACAGACCCATCGTGGTAGTTCGTTTAATTCTATGTCTAAAACTGCAGCCGACGCTATAGCCGATTTTTCGAATCCTTCGCCTATAGTTTTGAGGGAACAACCAGGAAAATAGGGTATCTTCATGACTTACACCAATTTCTTATCTGGAAAATTTACGTAAGTTCGAAATGATGGCAATTTGTGGAATTTCTTGCCGCTCTTCCATTGAAAGGTCACGTACCTCGACATAATCGAGTTTTTTTCGCAGTAATTCTTGTCGAAGGGCTTCAGCTACTTTCGCTACATCAATCCCTTTTGGGCATCGAGCTACGCAATGAAAACAAGAAGCGCACACCCAGATGGTCTTTGCATTGATTAATTCATCTTTCAGTCCCAATTGTGTAAAGCGAACCAATGTAGACGGCATTAAATCCATTTCTGGGGACACAGGACACGCTGAAGAACATTCTCCACACTGAAAACACATATCGATCGGTTCTCCGCTCCTTTCTTGAATCTTTGCCGCAAACTTTTTTGCGTCCTCAGAATCTAATTTGAGAGTCTTAGACATTTTGAATCACACTGTGAATTCGCAATTTTGGAGTTATTGAAAATGAATTTTACATTTGTCAATATGATATCGATTTTATTCATTTTTAAATGTTAAGATAGGTATTAAGTTGGGTTAAAGGCGAACCTTCTGTCCTGATTGTTTATTATGGATTTTTAAATAGATGAAATAAATAATACAAAAGGTATTAGCGCCCAAGATTAATCTAGCCTTCTTAGACGACACCGATGTAATATTTACTAAAACTTGTTTTGTTAATAGTCTAAATCACGTTCTTGGACAACACGAATGTAATATTTACTAAAACCTGCCTCTGATTTAATTAGTAGCCTAAATAACCCTGTATGATTAGGGATAACGAAGCAATACGCATCACTGTCAGGTGAGCTATCATACTCAATCAAATTACCAGTCTCATCGTAGATGTATAGGTCAAAATCAACGTGCGGTTCAGTAGGGGTACAATAAATCGAGTATTTTATCCCACTTTGTAGTTCCACCTTGAAGTCTTTGGTTTCTCCGTGACCGAGAGTCCCCGAGGCGATCAACGTCAATATGTAACACCTCCTCTCTAAGCGATATGGCATCAGTATAATCATTAATATATTTAAGTTAATTGCATCCCTTTATCCATTAAAGTCTCCCTGAATAGGTGGTACACATGGGTGAATTTCGCTTGACCACACCAATAATTGAAGATGCTGTAAGTCGACTCAAAGTTGGAGATACACTATTCATCTCAGGGACTATAATTACCGCAAGAGACGAAGCACATTTGAAAGCTTTGGAATTGCATAATGAAGGCAAATTACTTCCCGTAAATTTTGAAGGCATAGGAGTTTTCCACTGTGGACCTGTAATGAAAAAAAATGATGCTGGTGAATGGACAGTTGTTGCTGCAGGTCCTACAACCTCAGCACGGATGGAGATTTTTGAAGATGAGTTCATCAAAGCTTTCCATCCCAGAATTATTATCGGAAAAGGTGGGATGGGCACTAGAACAACAAAAGCATGCCAAGAGGAAGCTTGTGTTTATGGGGCATTTACTGGAGGTGCTGCTCTTCTAGCAGCCAATCGAATCACAAAAGTAAAAGATGTGTTCTGGTTGGAAGAATTAGGCATGCCTGAATGTCTTTGGGTTTGCGAAGTGAAAGATTTTGGTCCATTAGTTGTTGCCATAGATTCACATGGTAATAATCTTTTTTTACAAATAAATGAACACGTTAAAGCGAATGTAACAAAAGTCTACAAACAACTGAACATAATCTAACCTGAGGGCTTAATAATGGAACTTTTTAAAATCATTGAGAATGTTGCCACAGAACTTCTGAAATTAGCTGTTACTAAGCTTCCAGATAGCATTGAGAAGGCACTGTTAAAAGCCTTAGAAGAGGTACAATCTGATGTTGCCAAAACACAGTTACAAACTATTGTAGAGAATTTCACAGCAGCAAAAACTTCATTGCTTCCAATGTGTCAGGACACAGGAGTTGTTTCTTTTTTCGTTAAAGTAGGAGAACAATTTCCGATCATTGCAGAATTGACTGAAATTCTGCGAAATGCTACTATTAAAGCTACGCAAAGCGTTCCTTTAAGACCAAACGCCGTTGATCTTTTCAAGGGAAATACAGGCAATAATGTAGCAGATTATATCCCATGGATTTATTGGGAGATTGTTCCTAACAACAATGTACTAGAACTCATTGCCTTTCCAAAAGGCGGAGGGAGTACAAATATCTCGAAACTTGGATTACTGAAACCTGGAGAGGGGCTAAAGGGCATAAAAAAATTCATTGTAGATTCGGTAGTTGATGCTGGAGCAAAAGGATGTCCGCCCTATTTCTTGGGTATCGGCATAGGAGGAGGCGAAGATATAGCAATGAATTTAGCGAAAAAATCCCTGCTACGCCCAGTTGGAGAACATAGTAAGATCCCAAAGATTGCTGAATTAGAAAAGGAATTACTTGAAGCGTTAAACGAATTGCGGATAGGTGTAATGGGATTGGGCGAGGGCCCAACAGTTTTATCAGTCCATATTGAAGTTGCTGGAAGACATCCTGCGAGTCTACCGATTGGAATTGTCTTTAGTTGCTGGGCGGATCGACATGCGGGTGCACGAATTGATTCAGAGGGCAATATAACGTATCTAAGTTTTTAGGATTGTATTATCTAATAACCGAATCAATTTTCTTTTAAACGTAATAGAGCGCCTTATGTGGATATAAAATATGTTTTAAAACATTTTGTAAATAATTCCCTGCGATAAACTTTTTAAAAATGATTGTGAGTTTTCATAAGAGGTCAATACTATCTCGGTGGATCAAATGGAGAGGGAATTAACGAGACAAGATGAAGCGTGGAATGGCAAAGCAACCGAAATCAGAGAAAAAATGCGATATACAGAACTACTAACAAGGATTGTCAGTTGTTTTGAAGATTATTTGAAGGAAACTATTGAAAAAGTAATGAATGAACGTCCTCGTTTCATAACCTTCAATGACGTAACGAGTATACGAAAAATGGGACGTACTGGTAAAATCCATCTGGTTAACGTCCATCTCGGTACAGATGTTGGCAACTTTAAAACTATGCTTGCATTAAAATTCTCTTCAAGCCCTGAGAAGGTAATTCAAGAAGCAGAAAACTCTAAAATATTGATAAAGAGACTAGAGCAGCTTCCTGCTGATTTTGATAACCTAATGACGCCTAAATTAATCTATAGTGATCCAGAATTCCCCCATCTCCTTGTCTATGAAGGTATATTTGGACAAACATACACAGAATCGAAGATAGAAAGAATGTTTAAAGCTAAAACTGCAGGGAAACTCCTTGCGGCGATCCATGGATCGCAGACAGATAGAATAGATGTAGACAAGTACAAAGGCCTGATGGCTTTAGTATTGATCGATTTACCGCTATCAGATCAGCATATGATGGAGATTTCTCTTGCTGTAGATTTCTCTTTAAGTAAAATGAGACATTCAATTGGCGGTAGCCTTATTTTTGCAGACTTTCATATGGACAATGTAATTTTTGGTTCTAGTATTAAGCGTGACGACATGGATTATTCAGTTCTTAAAGACATGTCTGCTGTGTATAAACAAAACGTTTACGTCATTGATCCAGAATATATATACCCCGGAGATAGTGATCGCTTCGAAGATATTGGCACTTTTTTTGCCTATCCCTGCTTACAGGAATTTAAACGATTTGGAACCGTAAATGAGACTAGAAAGGATATTCTGACCTTTTTATTAGGTTACAATCAGATACTGAAATTAATCGTGAAGAAAGATTTAGCGGATTTATACCCGCATGGAGTTCCAATTGGATTTCACATGGCTTATAATCTGTTCCTGGGCGCAAGAGAATTAATAAGAAAGGCGAGTGGCGACGAAAAAGTGCTCCCTGAAGTGGAAGATAGAATGATTTTAGGAATACATCTTCTCCAAAATAACATAATTTAAAAGCATCTTTATGCATAGCAGAAAAATAGTAGTATGATATAATTTATTGGAACTTTATCATAAGATATTGGAATTGATATAACTAATTTTAACTTTAGCAACGATTTTGCCAACTGTTAACTCAAGGATAGTCAACTTTCCCTAACCAAAATCTAATTAAATTGGATTCTCATTTAAAGCTATTAGAAGCAAAGTATTCAAAAATCTCTTCGGAGGCTAGTGAAATAATGGAAGAAAAGCGTCCTTTATTTACACAGTACCTACATGTTCCCTGGAAAAACGCATATGTAAAAAATAGAAATGGAAAACAACCACTAAAAGAGGGAGAATGTGTATTTTGTAAATTAGTTGACCGGGATCCCGATGTAGTTTCTAACGAAATTTTTAGGAATGATGTAGCCTTAGTTGCATTAAATTTGTATCCATACAACCCTGGTCACTGTCTTATTATCCCCTTGTCGCACAAAGCTCATTTCAGTGAACTCACAGAGGATGAAGTGTTTCATGTCTTTAGATTAGCTCAAAAGGTCGTTAAATTATTAGAGGAGTTATATCATCCACATGGCTTTAACATAGGTTTTAATGAAGGAAAGGCGTCAGGTGCAAGTATTGAACATTTCCATATTCAAGTTGTCCCCCGCTATAACGGTGACATCGGCTTTATGGAGCTATTAGCAGGATCAAGAGTTTTAATCGAGAATGTTGCTGAAACTCTTCAAAAATTGAGGGAGCACGCTCACAGACTTAAAGAGCTTTAATTCTTTTTTTGGAGTTCTTCGCACGACTAGTTTCATACCAAACTGAGGTAACCTACCATTCATTGAACTCTACTTTTTTTGACCTGTATAAAGAATATTGCCGTGAGATTCCCCATTCGTTGATGATGAGCACCATGTTATTCCGCAACGTTTTATTTATCCTTTTTAAGATCAAATAAAACTTAGCGAAAAACCAAAACTTTAATTTTAATCTCTTAGATTAAGAGAAACAAAAACTTTTGCCTCTCGAGATAGATTCTTAAGGTGAGATGTCAAGGTTATAGCGTAGAGATATCAAAGGAGTTCCGCTAATGAAGGACGTTATAGAACACTTCAATAAGTTTAAAGGAGACGCAATAGGGAAAAACAGTACACTGAGAAAAATTAGCTGGGAGGAATTAGCCAAAAAGAACCCTAAAATATACTATATGCTACAAAAACCTCACATCTTTGAGCCCTGCGAATCGATTTATACGCAAGATCGCGGACAGATCTATGTAATTCCATGCAATAACTTATTCTATCAGTTTGTGCTCTATTGTCCGAAGACTGATGAAATTTATGAGACTTTCACACCCAGTGAAGATTATCCGCCCTCGGAAACAGACGAGTGATTTTCTTAATTCCCATGTTACTTTTTTCAATTTTTTAATTGTATATTTTTAAAGGTCGATTGCCAAATTCTAGTTATTAAATTTATTTTCGGTGAATTGAATTGACAAAAACTGCAGAAGATTTTAACAAAAGTGGAAACGCTTGGCTGGATAAGGGAGATTTTGACAAAGCGATCGAAGATTTCGACAAAGTTATTGAACTCAATCCTAAGTATAAGGAAGCATCAGATAATCGAGACCGCGTCTTAAAGAAAAAAGAAGGGGGTTAATTCGTCAATTTAAGGTAAGGGATATACGTTTTGCCCTCTTGGAAACTCTATGACAAAATCATATTCAATGAAAAATTCACTTTTAGCTGCTACCTCTATTTCCCATTTATGAATGCCTAACCGCTTCTCTTTTGGCTCAGGTTTCATTGATTTTACTTGAATTTCGATTTCTTCGCTTTGTGAATGTGGTAAACGATCATAAACTGTTACAAGAGAGCTTTTGTCGCTAAGATTCTCCAGTTTAAGTTGATACTTATAATAGCGAGTTGATTTCTTACCAACAAGCCCTGTTTTCTCTGCCTCGTAATCCTGCAATTTCTTTTCTGCCTTAATCGTCGGACTGACTCTAGCTCCAACCTCGAATTCTTCGTTTGGTAAGATTTTTGATAGGTTTGTAGCTCCAATGAAGTCGTTCATGTCAAACACTTTTGCACGACCAGGAAGAAGTGTGACATCACCATTTGTAATTTTCAAGAGTTCAATTACTTCATTACCGAGATAGGCGTCCCAATAAAACTCACGTTTAGACTTAAGAGTGTATACTTGCGCCAAAAAGGAGTGCTGTTCTCCGTCTGGAGGAATGGTAACCTTTTCAGGCAATTTAAATACCTGAACTTCACCTTCGGATTGCAGTTCAGCTTCTTTTAATGTCAGCTTCGGAGCGATAAACAGTCACCTCAACGATTGGACAGTCCATTTCGTTCATAAAATCACCTAATCGTGAACTACCACCCTACAAGTAGGCTGGCTTCCTGAATCATCCATCTCCCAACGGAGCATGTCAAACAGGCTCAACGGACAGTCCCTGCCCTACTGATGATGATGATAATGATGAGAGTGATGCTACATAGTAGCGTGATCGCTGTAAAATAGTGATGGCCGAGTT
>JAEOSO010000133.1 GCA_016840315.1 Candidatus Borrarchaeota archaeon
TCCCAACACCAAGGGAGTAGGTTCTCTTCGCCAAGGTTATCAGTCAGTACTATACGATGATCACTGAGAGTTTCCTCTCTGTTTAAACCACCGTTTACAGAGCAAAGGACTAGAGAAGCATCCTTTGGTGTGTTCTTTAACTCTCCTGATAACTTAGATACCGCCATGTTTTACCACGACCTCTCTTAGGCTAATCAACCAATTACTCTTGTTCCTCACGAAACAAGCCCCCTCACTTGTTAGGGGGTGATTGACGTAGTCTCCGACTTGTGAGAGTACTCAATTGTAAACGGCTGAAAGAATTACTCGAAGCCCAGACCTCTTCAAGATATTACATAACTTGTGAGGTGATGTACCATCAAATTATGTAATCGTGAATGCGTATACTACCATTTATGGAGATCTGCACTTATATTTTATAAGTTAATACAAGATATTAAATCTACTGAGAGATGGGTGAAAGTAAAAATATTTTTTTACACATAAACTCTTCTAAAACAAGGACATCAGATTAAAATACTAATCCTATCGTTTTAAATTCGCTCTCATCGCATAATCCCCTTTTTATAGTTCAATTTCGAACCAAAAGGAGGTTATATTGCTACCTCCTTGAACTTTCAATTCTTAGATGTTATCATAGCGCGTTTTCCGCACTCAAAAACCTTTTAATCAAAACTCTTCAAGAAGTAAAAGCAAAAGATGGGCTCTTAAACTTTTAAAAGAACGGTAAAAACCAATAAGATCTTGTGAAAATAACTTAAGCGGATCATAGTAGCAAAGAATTAGCCAAACGTGTTCATTAAAAAAGGAGTGAAGCGATGCAATGCAATTGTTAATGCCAACAAGTTGTGCTTTTGCAATTACCTACAAATGTAATTCTAGGTGCGTAATGTGCAATATATGGCAAAAATATGCAGAAAACCCATTGGCGTATCAAAAGGAAATTCAAAGTGATCAGTTTTTCGCTTTTGTAAAGAAATGGTCCACCATTAAATCGTATAATATTGTTGGAGGAGAGCCTTTCTTAAGCCCGTATATTAAAGATACAGCGATATTCTTGCTTTCAAACAGAAAAGACCTTACTATCACAACTAATGGCGTATTATCATCAAAAATCATTAATTTCGTTACAAAACTTAACAAATTTCCTCAAAAATATGGTATTTCGATTTCTCTTGATGCACTCGGCGAACTTCACGATAAAATGCGAGGAAAAAGAAATTTTTATGAAAAAGCGATGCAGACGTTAGAAAAATTAATACAAGTAAAAGAAAATGGTTCGAATATACGACTTTCAATACATTTCACTTTAGCGCCCCTTAACTATAACCAATTGTGGCCAGTATATGAATTGGCAAAAGAATTAAAGCTTGGCTTTCGTTTTAATTTTATGGCGTACTCCGATTTTTACTTTGAAAACAAAGATACAAACATGAAATTTAATGAAACTCAATTTAATATCATAGAACATCAGATAAACAAAATCATTTTTAACGAGCGTAACGGGAATCCAAACGGTAAATTAGAAAAACGTCATGCCCATTTTCGAGCGATGTTAGCTTATGAAAAAGATCATGTGAAAAACATGCTCTGCACAGCATATAAAACACACATGTACCTCGATTGTTATGGGAATATATTTCCTTGTTGTTTCTTAAACCAAAAAGTTGGAACTATAGATGATTCACCAGAAGTTGTATGGACAAATGAAGCACTTAAAAAATTCATTAGGTGCGACTGCAAATGTAATATCTGCCCGCATTGGTTTGAAAGTGTTATAGATGTGAGTTGATACCATGAAAAAGGATGATACGACATCTGTTTGTTTCTATTTTGAAGTGCATCAGCCTTTTCGATTGCGAAAAGATTTCCATGTAAAAAGGTTTTCATTACTTAATCGCACTTTGGTTGATCAATATTTTGATGATAAAGTTAACAAAGCGTTATTTAACAGAATTGCAGAAAAATGCTATTTCCCAACAAATGAAATACTCCTGAAAAAAATCGATCAATTTAAGAAGGACCGCCGTCAATTCAAGGTATCTCTTGGATTAACAGGAATTTTTCTTGAGCAATGCGAGCGTTACAATCCAGATCTCTTAGAGTCATTCAAACAACTTGTTGAAACTGGATGTGTTGAGTTACTAAACGAAACTTATTATCACTCCATCAGCAGTTTATATACTGCTAAACGAGAGGAGTTCTTAGAACAAGTTGCCTTGCATCAGCAGATAATCCAAGATCTTTTTAACTACACCGCAACAGCCTTCATCAATACAGAATGTTTATTTAACAACAGCATTGCTCGGACAGTTGAAGAATTGGGCTATAAGGTTATCCTTACCGAAGGAGTCGATTGGGTCTTAGACAATTGGAAATCACCTAATTATGTATATAAACCGCCCTCAAACACCTGTAAACAGTTACGAATCTTATTGAGGAATTATAAATTAACAGATGATATTGCATTTCGATTTTCTGCAAGAAATTGGTCTGAGTGGCCTCTAACCGCTGGTAAATATGCCTCATGGTTATCATCAACTTCAGGACAATGTATTAATCTATTCATGGACTATGAAACCTTCGGAGAACATCACTGGAACGATTCAGGCATTCATTGGTTTCTCTTGGCTCTGCCTGATGAGATTTTAAAGTACAAAAACCTTGATTTCGCTACACCTAGCGAAATTGCAGAAAAGAACTCCCCAGTTGGTGGAGAAATCAGCATCGGAGATTATGATACGATTTCATGGGCCGATGAGAGACGGAGCACAGAAAGTTGGATTGGGAACTGGATGCAACAAGCAACATACCACGAATTATTGGCTTTGGAAAAACCTGTAAAAGAACTAGGCGATAATAATCTGCTTGAAATATGGCGATATTTACAAGCAAGTGATCATCTATATTATATTGCGACGTTCGGTGGAGGACCAGGTGAAGTACACAGTTATTTCAGCCCGTATTATGATCCCTTTGAAGCATATGCAGTTTATACACGAATACTTTCAGATTTTGCGCGAGTGGTGAGCGAGCGAAGAAATCAAAACATGGTAACTTCAAATGATATTAAATAAGAAACGTCTTAGAAAAGATTCCTTACAAAAGTGTTTTAAAT
>JAEOSO010000134.1 GCA_016840315.1 Candidatus Borrarchaeota archaeon
ATAGAAAGGGATTCACTCCGTCTATTAGGAAGCAGCGATACCAGTTGCAACCCCACGATTTGGTGACCTATGATGGAAAAGTATACAAAGTAAAAGGCGTATTCAATTATGGAAAATGGGTACGATTAAGTGGCTCAAATGGAGCGGTCGTAAACACCACTATCAAAAACGTGGAACTGTTGAAATATGGAAAAGGATTAGTATTCACCTTCAAAAATCACTAATAGGCGCAATTCATCCCCCCAACAAGTTGGGGGGTATTCTTGCGGAGAAACGATAAAAAAATCTAAGTGCTGTGGTTTTCGAATAACAGACTATAGTAGGATTTAAGAATAATGATTGAATAAGATTCGTAGATACTAATCGTTGTAACATTAAGAAGAAGACTATGCAACATTTTTGCTTATACTTGTAGTTTAATATGAGGGGTACACTTTCATGAAATATGGCGTCTGGATTATCATGGAAACTGGTCAATGCTTAGTGCACAAAGACTTCAGTGACTCTTCGGAGATTGATGAAGATCTAATTTCAGGATTTCAATCAGCTATTTTAACGTATGCAGACATGAAAATCAAGTCTATTGTAGCTGAAGATATCCGCTTCGTATATGAATCCACATTTAGCCCAAAACTCATATTTGTCATTGCAGCAGATATTAATGTGGATTTGAAGAAGTTAGAAGGATTTTTGGACCTTGTTAAACGCGAATTTTTAGCTGATTATCGATATAAAATAGATTCATGGGTCGGAGATGTGAAGATTTTCAGACCTTTCGATGAGAAGCTAGATGGATTAATGCGAGAATGGCTCATTAAAAGCGTCACTTTAGATACCGTATTGGAAAGAACAAAGGCAACTTTTATAGTCATGATACCATCTTCCAGAGAAAATAAAGAGATAAGCGAACGTTTTGGAAATGAAGGAATAGATGTAATAGCCCTTATTGATGGCGTAAAACCTCTAAAGGAAATTGCAGAGAATTTAAGAATTGATCAAGAAAAGATAAGAGAGATAGCAGAGTACGCCATAGCTAGCGGATTTGCTTTAGAACAAGTAACACCTAAACAGGTAAAACCATGGGAAGAATTAATTGAAGAAGCATACCCCTTTCGTGCGGATTTTGAAAGAGACGTAGAAAGAAGTGTAGAAAACGACATAGAGTCAAAGAAAGAACTGGAAGAAGAAATTAAATCAGGAGTAGAGTTAAAAACTCAAAGGAAATTATTGGATAAAGAAGGCGAGTTAGATAAACTAACTATAGCTGCGGTAACTGAAATCACAAAAGAGTTTGAAAATAGATATGGTTCATTAGAATCCAAAGTACAACGATTATCAGATCGCATTATCGAACAAATTGCAAAAAATTATGATTGTCCAGTCAGTATCGCTAAGATTGCATACCAAATTGAATTAGATGGAGTATTAGATGGCCAACAGGCATGTGAAGAAATTATGGCAGAGTTCGAGAGGAGAAATGATGTTGGAGCGCCTATTCCCTCTATATATTCACACGAATTCACTTTTGCGATTTCTGAAGGACAGTGGATAGAATACTTGCGAAAAAAATTCGCCAAAGAACTAGAACAAGATATTCGAGATCTAGCGAATCTTGAGCGATCTGTGTTAGACGGAAACGAAAAGTCTGTAGAAAAAATGATCCAACTACTTGAGGAAAGAATAAAGATTATCAAAGAGATCATTTACCCCGTCATGAATAAATGGCTTAATGATCACATTCAAACAAAACCAATAGAAGCTGCGACGACTATTGTTTCAGCCTTAAAGCGGTTAACTCGTTCTGAAGCTTATTTCCTGCTTAGAAATGGAAAAACAAAACTATTCAATACACTAAACAATGTTCTGCCTATTCTCGAAGCGAATAAAGACGATTCGCAAGAAGTAGATTTTACATTCCAAGATTATTCGATCGTTTTTGATGAGCTGGAAAAACCACTTGATTTTATCTCAAAACGAGGCTTATGTGAATTATTACTAGAAATTGCTCCGAGACCAAAAATTGATATCACCGCTGAACAACGTTCATTTCTGGTAGTACACACACCATATAATAATGGGTTAATTGGACCTGAATTAACAGAGCCTGCTGATTTTTTAGAGCGAGATATTAAACTTGCACGTTGGAGAGAAAAGGAAGAACGAGATAATTCACTTCGCACAGCAATTACTAAGGTTTATAAGGCAATCAGATTTCAAGGTCTTTCTCTACTTCACGCAGGTGCGTTAATTGTCTCAAAGCTAAATATAAGATTCGATCTGCCGGTGATTTCTACTTATGAAGCATGTGATGATTTAAAAAAATATTTGGAAACTATAGATGCCAATGATGAGCTCGACAAGAACATTATTGAATTTATTATGGCCTACGTAAAGAAAATGATAATATAGAAATGCTTTAGATCGTAAATGATCCAAAGAATTCTTAACAAGGCTGATCTTTTTAGGTTTTTTGTAAAACTAACAAATACACAACATTTTCTCAACAAAGAAGAATTACTAGTAATTTAACAATTATCAGTAATTATGGAGTTCGATATAGTTCAGTATAACCGCATGCTTCGCAAACATACGCTTTGAACTCGCAAGGTGTTTGAACTTCTTTAAGTAAAAAATAAAGTGTTTCACACGACTGGGGCGAGTTACATTTTGGACACATAGTCCTTATTGTAGCATTTGGAGAGTCCCGTGTAATTGAATTCTTTTTTGAATAATGAATACAATACAGAAATGCTTCCGGATTCTTACAGATATTCTCTACATCTTCGTCAAGAATATAAGAATTTAAGGCTTTGCAAACATAGCCTTGTTTGTTGTTATTAAGCAAAGGACAAAAAGGATGAGCCATTTTAACGCACTTAATCATTTTTCTGTCTTTAAGAAAACTACATTACAGAGTATTTAAATTATGGTAACACCGTTGTGTTTAGGTGACATCCTCCCCACCCTTTCGGATGGGGCTTCCAGCTTTCCATCGTGGTCTCGTTCCCTCACGGGAAGCGATGCTTAGCCTACGTCTATGGGCTTACGGAAACTTACCAGGTTGCACACGCTGCTCAATCACTATCCTGCCC
>JAEOSO010000061.1 GCA_016840315.1 Candidatus Borrarchaeota archaeon
AAAGACTCTATACTTTTTTCAATGTTCTTTTGCAGTTCACCAAGATGCTCTAAAAGCATGTTATCGGCTTCGTCGGGCGCACTTATTTCTTGGACTATGCCGCCAAAGAAGCGATGGGTAAAAGTAAGCGTTCGGTGAATGAAATTTCCTAGGTCTGAAACAAGTTCGTTATTCACTTTTGTTTGATACTCTTTCCATTTAAAGTCCGCATCTTCAAGTAGATTTGAGTAACTAACCCAGTAGTACCGTAAGGTATCTGGATCAAAGTTATCGAGGAATTCAGTGAGTCCGACATACCAGCCTCTACCCTTGCTCATTTTTCGGCCTTCTAGATTTCCGTATCCATATGTGGGAATTTTAACAGGTAGACGATGGCCGGATCCCATAAGTTCGGTGGGCCAGAAAAGTGCATGATGGTATACTATTCCTTTACCGATAAAATGAATTAATTCAGTACCTTTTTCCTCTGCAAGATCCTTTAACCAAAATTCTTTCCATTTCGATTCATCTTTAGCGATCTCAATAGCCCATTCCATTGTAGAAGTCTTGTAACCAAGAAAAGCGTCAAACCAGACATAAATGACCTTTCCTTCCGCATTATCGAGGGGAACGGGAACTCCCCAGTCTAAATCACGAGTTATACAGATGTCTTCCAAACCAGGTTCAAGATATTGCCCAATTAGATATTCCTTACCGTAAACTGGGAGCACGTCTTCCTCTTCTAGCCATTTTCTTAATTTTTCTGCAAAATTTGAAAGTTTGAGATACCAGTGCTTGCTCAATCTATTTTCGGTAAAAGTGCCACAAATTTTACATCGCGGGAAACGTAATTCGCCTTCCATTAATGCCCTGCCGCAGTTATCACATTCATCTCCCCGCGCTTTGTCAAAGCCACAATAAGGGCACTTCCCTTCGACGTATCTATCAGGGAGAAACCTCTTATCTTTCGGGCAATAGGGAAGCCAAAGCTCTTTCTCATAAATATGTCCAGCTTCGACTAGCTTCAAAAAGACCTCTTGGGTAGTTTCATAATGTAGTTTTCTACTTGTTCTGGAAAAATTATCAAATGAAATACCAAGGCGCTTAAAGTCGTGAACGTCTTGTTCGTAATATTTTGTAGCAACCTCAATAGGCGTAACCCCCTCTTCCTCAGCTCGTATACTGATAGGTGTACCATGCTCGTCTGTACCACTAACAAATACTACTTCATGGCCCTTTAACCTGCAATAACGAACATAGATGTCTCCAGGGATATATGTACTTCGTGCATGAGCTATATGCAATTCAGAATTAGCGTATGGGAGAGCACATGTAACAAGAATCTTCCTTTTTTCCATTGCTACCACCTTCACAAGCCCAGTTCATTTATACAGGGGTTCTTGACTTTTAAGTCTTCTAACTGCTCTAATAACTATTAGTAATAATGAAATGGACATTTCATAAAGTTCTGATCACTTTATATCTCTTCTGCATATAACAATTTTGTTTGATCTTTAAAGAGCATTTCAGCTCACTAGATCTATATAACCTGTATGACTAAACGCGAGATAAACCATTAGCACTATTCCTTTCGCTCCAATAGACCATAAATAACAGTAATCCGTCTTTCTTCTAAATTACGAAGCAAATTTGCAGTCTTCTTACGGAATTCAGAGCTGATTATTAGGGCAATACCGATCGGCGGAGGCGCCTCAAGTGGTCTTGCGTCTATTAGTACCGGTTTTGTTGAGACTATGGTTAGAAAAGTAAAATCAAGGATAAAAGGATGGTAGGTAAGGCAAGATAAGAAATATTCGTGTGATCTTCAAACTTGTGAAGGGGTTTGAGTTATTAGAAGACTAGTGACTGCGTGGTATCCAAACCACATTCCAAATCCGATGAGAATTATGCCACAAACAAGTGAAACATATTTTAGAAATTTCCCACCAACTCGTCTTCCTCCCTTTCCTAACACTAAAGCAAGGACGAAAAACCAGAGAACGACTCCTACAACAACAAAGAAACTGTAGAAGAGGGCATTCCATTGAGTGACTTCACCGATTACTGAGGAAAGGTAGGATCCAAATATACCAATCCAAAAAATAATGGTAATCGGGTTAGCGACTGTGATTATATATCCTGCCGGAAATGACCATCGTATTGACATTTTTGCAGAGTTATTTTCCTCTTTCGACTGTGGATCAATATCTTTAAACTGGAAAAAATCTTTAATCGCTATAAAACCCAAATAGACCAAAATGATACATCCGAAAATCCAGATCAATATTTTAGCAAGGGGATACAGAAAAAGAATAGAAAGCCCAAAAAACACGATTAATAAGTACGTTGAGTCAGCGGCTGCAGCTCCTAAGCCCGTCAAAAATCCGTGATAAAACCCATTTACACCACGCTTGATAACTTCCGTTGTTGTTGGACCAACGGGAGCGGCTAAGGATATCCCTAAAAGAATAGCAATGAGTACTTCCACAATCATACCTAGCTATCTAACGCGTGTTTTTAAAAACCTTTACTTTTTTAAAGGAAAGGATTCTGTTCGATTTCTCCTTATTTTTCATTTACAGGTTTGAGATTGGTTCTATGCTTGGGATAAGCGGTTTTTGGTCGTTTTATTATAAAAGATTCTTCAAGATCTTCACTTAATCGCCTGGCCATGCTTATTGGTATCCCGAGAGCCAAGTAATTGGGTGGAAACCATGAATTTCCCGTAGGGTCGACAGGTCCCAAAAATACGGAATCAGGAGGCGAATTTTCAGCCATACCTGCGGGGTAAGTAATGAAAGTGGCGCAAGACGGTCCCCATGGGGCCAAAACTGAATAAAAGGGATTCGAACCCCTAAAATGGATAAGTGAACATAAATTTCTTATCTGTTCACCAATTCCAAAACAAACTATGGATTTAACCCCAGGATCTTCATCTGAAAGATCTTTACAGGCTTGAATTACAACATATTTCCCAAGAGGCGTAATTTTGCCTAATGATTTGATCTTCTCTTCAGCGATTTCAGGCGTGGCTTGTAAGTATTCTGCAGCACCATTTCTGAATTCTTTAGACCCTGTGGATACGAAATATTTTATATAGGGTGAAAAATCTTTAAACCCGAACCAAGCTTGTCCTCCTGGGCAGCATCCTTCAAGTGTGTCTTCTCCTATATAGAGGGGCGGAGTTTCTTTTTGTACTGCAATAGTTAAGATAGCCTTGGCAATACACCGACTTATTGAGGCGATAGGAATTGCATTTACAGGTGGTTCTTTTGAACCATACACGCATATTGGTCTAGTTTCTAGATTACCAGCTTTAGTGATTCTATTGCCAATTTCTATGATTGATAAACCTGACATCCTTTTCACCAATTTACTGGGTTTATAAGTCTAAAATGCTAAAATTGTGTTTTAAATATTAATTCTTAACTTAAGAATTAAGAATAAAATGAGGCGAATTTGAAATGAAGAAAGAAGTTGTAGTTTCAGATAAGATTCCGAAACCAATTGCTCCATATAGTCCTGGCATAAAAGCGGGTAATTTCGTGTTCGTATCAGGACAAGTTGCATTCGATCCTCTAACTGGGGAGATTGTGGGCACTTCAACTGCTGAACAAACAGAACAGGCTTTGAAGAACTTAAAGGACGTTCTTGAGGCTGCTGGAAGTTCTCTAGGACATGTTTGCAAAACGACAGTTTTCTTAAGTGATTTACAAGATTTCAGTGAAATGAATGAAGTATACGGCAAATTCTTTCAAAATGACCCTCCAGCGCGAAGTACAGTTCAAGCAGGTCTTGTTCTAGGACTGAAAGTTGAGATAGAGGCAATAGCTTTGATACCGTAAAGCAGAGTTTTGTCGTACAATCAGATCCATATTCTTTTCTTTTTAAAGTCTGATTTCATTATAAATTGCTTGTTTAGTAAGTTTTTTAGTAGATTGAAAAGAACTTTATTATGCCCAGCGAGGTGGATATACTCTATCCATAAAGTTGGACAACCTTGGACAAAGTTGTCCTAGCCCGTCGATAGAGGAAACGGGACGGTTTCGATTTGCAGTTTTAAGAGTAAAGCACCCATTCTTGCGCTATTAGCATGACGATTGCCCACATAGCCACAAACCGGGTCAGTGCACTTAAACTCATCATAGGCTATGTTTTTAGCCCTCGTCTTTCTTAGACCCCGACCTTGGGTGTAACACTCTGAACAGATGTGGCTGGTATAGGGGGTGACTATTCTGCTCCCTTTATATTTCGGTAGTAGTCCTTGCTCTTTTAAATCTGAGACCCATTCTAGGAAAGTATCATATAAGACTTTTTCTTTTACCATATAGTCAACACTGGTAGCTAAGGCTCCCGTCTTTCCACGGGTTGTTATTCCCTGAATGCCATCCCAGGCGGCATAACTAGCCCCTGTTCTGTAGATCATGTAGAGGTAGACCATTAGTGCCTGGCGTTTTTTTTCCGTCATTATTCTGTCTCGTCTCTGATGGAGCAGGGTTACTTGTGTTTTCCACCTCCCCCATTGCTGGGGGCTGCCTTTACCGGAGGCCAATTTACGCATGATATTGGGGATCTCGATTTTTCTGATTTTTTCCAGCTGGTCATAGGCCTTTTGGAACTTTTTCATCATGTTTGGGGGGCGTGCCAGGTCTAGCTCCTGTTCAGCAGTAGCTACCGCTATGAGGTATTTCCCTATTCGATTAAAGTCCGCTCCGATATAGTCCCCGGAAGGGAACGCTGGGGCGCCGAATTGACGATCCCAGGCTGTAATGAATTTACCCCAATGGGCAAACGCCGAGGGGTCAGAAGCGGTCAGTATTATATCGGCTACTATTTTGTTGGTGGGACCTTTTGGCACATTAAGTCGAATGGATTTTACCTGCGCTCCTCGATTGAGGCAGTCACGAATCTTTGGTGAGGCACATAAGCGAAACCAAAAGGTGGCTTTTTTTCTGCCGCGCAATACACCCTCCTGCAACTGGTCGGGTGAATAGATGGGGAGTCCCAGCCAGATAGGCTCGCCTTTTTTTAATAGCTCGGTTGCTTCTTTATTAGTAAGATAGGCCTTAACTTCCTTTCCTTTCTTGGTTATGTTTGTTTTTCCCGGATAGGCCTGGCGTTCTATCACATATTTATTAAAGAGCAGGTTTAGGGGGAGGTGTGACTTAGTTCTCTTTTGACTTGCATAAGGACGAACCACGCAGTTATCGGGCGTAAACACACTCTTAAACTGACCAGTCGCACCTGATGTGTCATATATACGTGCGAATGTGAGTGCTACAATCCCCCGAAGTGCCGTAAACAACCGCGTGATCCTGTGGTTCTTTACTGCTTTCAAGTGTGTAAATAATTTAGCGACCGCAGATGTAAATTTATTCCCCGGCAGGTAATGCTGAAATACTGCCCTGAAGTGATCTGCATTGTCTAAAATGAGTCGGAGTTTCTTGAGAAAGGTACGCGAATTCTTATAGCCAATCGACCCTGCATCCAGCGAGTTCATGGTATCCTCGACTGATTGATACAATTGTTCCCCCGCCTGGACAAATATTTCTCTGCTGATATTGGTGCACTGCTTAGCTATTTCTTGTTGTAATACAGGTGTCCAGCCCTTTATTCGCATTTTTAATGCCTGATACGTCGCCCACAACTGTTTGGGTAAGAGTGGTGCTAGGTTAACTGAGGGTTTATGGATCAGATGGAGCACGTACCTTTTTTGTAAGAGACAGATCACCCGCAGCTCATCTTCACTAGTGACTTGAGCTTTACAATGATTCGCTAGGTCGTTCATCAATGCGGTTAACGGCTCCACCTGAAGTTTGACAGGAAGGTGTGGATCTATTTTTCGACGCCAGCCCACCAGCGTGTTTCTGACCCAGCCCAGGTCTACGTTCCAAGCTTTTGATACATAGTACAAAAAATACTTTGGCAGGGAATAATAGGTCATCAGAACGGGTAAAGCCGCCGAAAAATCGGTGGTGTCATCCTGTTCCGGGTATAATAAGTTCTTGACATAGTTTACTTTGTTTCGAGTGTTTCGGTAGATTTCCATCATGCCAGTCATCTGTTCCATGGCGAGTTGGTCAATATTCCGTCCCGACCTTAAGTAAGCTGAGGCAGCTTTATAGGGATGAGTCTTTAATTGTGATTTTGAGATCTTAGTAGTATTAAGGGCAACTTGGAGGAGTTCAGCTCTAGTTTCAGGTAGTTTATCAATATTCTTCACGGCAAAGGTGTTGATATGAGCGCAAATCAGTTTAAGACTCTTATTTGCTAATAACTGATAATCATGTAAAGAGATCTCTATAGACTGCGGGTTGGCAGGGTCCTCAAAAGTGGGGACTGCACTCTTTGAGAATGTACTAGAATTTAATTCCCCATCCTGAGTTTTATGCTCAGCAATCAGCGTATTGATGCGCTCTAATTCTTCTAAGAGTTGAAGGTCTGAGAAACTGAAATAGTCGTCGAAAAGGGTTTCATACCTGCTAATAACAAGTTCATTAGCCTGTTGTAAGGAGTTATATCGTTTGAATTGTTCAAAAGCGAGTATCCTGGGGTCTTTGTATTTGTGTGCAAGTTCTTCGAATGTTTTCAGTTGTTTGGACGTAAACTCATCGGAATGCAATCGTTGAAGAAATCGCAGCAACTGTTGGCTGCGCATTAAGTCCCTAAAGCCGTTCAGGAGACCCTCAGAGCAGCGTAATCCTACTTTATAGGTTCGCAATAGTTCACCATTGGAAGGAGTGTTTCGATTCATGGTAGTGCTCATGATTTTACCAGCATCCTTTTACTGGCTTAAGGGTCTTAATGAGATAACTAATACGATACACATCATTTTTAATTAATTGTTATTAATAAACTCCACTATTTCAAGTTTAAATGGTGAATTCTTTCATAATTTGCTTTGTTTAATTATATCTCTCAGTTGTTTGAGGTTGAAGGTGACGAAATCGATATGGGAAAGCACCCAGTCATCAATTTCGCAGGGTTCAGGGCTTACAACGTGCACACCTACTTGTACCGAGGGCAATATTCGTTTGATGACTCCTGCTTTGGTAGAGATGTAAGCGATACGTTTTCGCAAGGCAGCTCTTAAGCGTCGAGAACCAAAGGAACAGGCATTTTCAATCTCAATGAAATACAGGTTATTTCCAACCAGTAAATCAGGCACGATCTGACTTTTTTCGTAGAACACCTTCGGATGCGGTATTATTGACAATCCTTCGTTTAGTAAATATTCGGCTACTCTGTCTTCTTTTATTAAATCAAAGAAAGATATGGAAAAAAGAAACTGGTATGTACAAGTCTCTGCTATAAAGGCAGGAGTAATTACTGCGGGGATTTTCTCTGGTATCTTCTTTGGTTTCTTCTTAGTCCTCCTCGCAATTTCAACATCTATAGGGGATGCATTTACTTTGTTCGACTTGCATAGTACTATTCATGGCGGGCTTTCAAGAGAGATATATTCAAAAAGAAAGTATTCGGAAAAAGTCAGAAGGATTGCTTAGTTATTTTTCGAGTAGGTATGGGTGCTAATTGTTATCAGCATAATAATTCTTGTGGTTATAGTACATAATCTCAGATTTGTTTCAGAGTTCATCTCTCAAAACAATTCAATAAAGATCTGGTAACATTCAATTTTCAAGGCAAATTTCTTAACTTGCAACCAATTTCAAAATTGTCAAAGAGTAATATAACATACGACGAATTTGCAAAATTGATAACCTTTATAGTACTGCAGAGAATTTTATCTAATTCGAGAGGTGGACATACTGTCTAAGGAAAATGAATCATGTTCTTATGGAGGATGAGGCAGTAGTCCTTGGACTTGGATTATTGTTTCAATAGTACTAGGATTACTCATCCTTTTGTCGTATTTGACATAGAAAAAAATCTCATTAATAAATAGAATGAAAAAGTCTCGAAAATTTGGGAGGCTTTAGACGGCGGGTGCGACTCGCCTTTTAATTAACTGCAATGAGAAAAAAGAAAAGGAAAGAAGAACTTCTATGTAAGTATATCTTGGAATGTTAGAAGTTCAATATCAAGAGGCTTTTTTGTAATTTTTCCTAGTCGTGCACCAATGAGGTATTTGACGTTTTTCTCAGAAGCAATGTCTGATAGTCGTTGTGTGATGACACCGTCAAACACTATCGCATGTACCCCGTCTATGGATTGAAGTTTATTGGTGAGTTCTGAAACAGGCATTGAATCTATAGAGTTTAATTCTTCGTTAAATAGAACGGCTTCAGAAGTTTCTGAAATATTCTCTGCACTGTCAATAAGAGGTTCAGGCACTTGGGCTGACTTTTTCTTCTTTTTCGGAGCTACTTTTGTAGGTCGCTTTACACTCTTAACTTCCATTCGAGGTTTTTCATAACCTTCAAGATATTGTTCAATGGGTATTTTATTACGGAGCTCTTTGATAATCTCCTTTCTTGATAATTCTTCAACTTCTCTATTCGGCGGAGCGCGAGCAACATAATCAATTTCAGTAAGTTGTAAAAGTTCTTTGAGGACGATTTCACCCCCCCTATCCCCATCGACAAACGCAATAGCAGTCTTCTTGCGCGAGATATTAACAATTGTCTCTGGGATAGACGTACCTTCAACAGCGATAACATTTCGGAAACCATGCTTAAGAAGGTTTAATACGTCGGCTCTACCTTCCACAACTATAATAGTTTCTGATTCGTTTATTTCTGGTCCGGCAGGAAGTTGATCCTTTCCATATTTAATAATGACTCCTATGCGTGCCGCTTTAATAACTTCTTCACTTATTCTCTGGCTTTCGGGGATTACGTCATCTTCCCACGCTCTAAGGATATGTGTTGCCCGGTTTATGATACTTTTGCGTTTCTCATCGCGTACATCCTCTATCTTTGCCATGCTAACACGGGCCAAGCACGGGCCAACACGATCGACTGTCTCAAGGGCGGCCGTGAGGATAGCGGTTTCAATCTTATCTAGACTAGAAGGAATGGTTATTATTCCTGTGGATTTCCCACCTTTTGAATCAATACTTACTTGAATTCTACCAATACGGCCTGTTTTTTGGAGCTCGCGAATATCAAGCTCTTCGCCAAGCAGGCCTTCTGTCTGACCGAATATAGCGCCAACGACGTCGGATTTTTCAACGACGCCATCAACTTCAATTTTTGCCCGCACGACGTACTTTGTCGTGGAATATGATTCGAAATTTTCGTTCATGATTGTCATCCTCCTGAGATAAAAAACTCATACAGTTTGTAATTGAATGAAAGATTCTAAATAATCAATTTGAAATTAAAATCTATTTAAACTGTATATTTAAACTCAAATGTTCTTTAATTCTCCTCCTATGAATTATATTAGTGTTTTATGGACTTTACGAATGTAAAGTGAATTATAGAGGATTATCTCTAATAATCCTTTAGAAAAGCAGAATGCATTATAACTTTAATCATCACGGGGCATGAAACTCTCTAATTGAAGCCGAGATATTACTGAATCAAGGCTTTCGATATCTTTCGTTAATCGACGAAACAATAGTTTCATTCTGTTCCAGAATGTTACATCGACTTTACAACGTTTTTCCAGATAATTCCTCAATTCTTTTAAGGTTTTTTCCCCTTGATGATCGAAATCCGTCAATAGGATAACTCGCTTATATGGAGCTATCTGCTCAGCAAATTCAAAAAGTCGGTATCCTCTGTTATGGATACAATGAATTTTTCCTTTTGTACCAAGTGAGCGTAAAGCCGCTTCATCTTTTTTTCCTTCCACGATGATAGCGGTTCCCGAATTCGCAGCCATTATCAGGTCTTTCAGAATACCGACCATTTTTTCTGTCCATTTTTGTGAAGGTAAGTGGGTGAATCTTTTTTTTCCCGCCACATAAATGCATCTGCCTTTCGAATTACCAGATGGTAATACATAACTGTCCTAAGGCCCAAAAGAGGTCAAAGGAAACCAGTTTTTCAATTTAAATGAATACGCGCAAACCTTTATAAGTCTACTGAAGCAGTATCTTGCAGACGAGCACGATGCAAAGAGTATTTGAATTCACAAGTGCATCTATAAAGGCATTAGTTAACATTCTGACTTGATTAAATCAGAAAAGGGCGAGAAACGTGGAAATCCCTGAATTAATTACACGTAATATTGAAGAAATCTTAACAGAGGCAGAGTTAATTGAATTACTTCGTTCAAAAAAGAAGATCCGCACTTATGTCGGTTATGAAACAAGTGGTTT
>JAEOSO010000135.1 GCA_016840315.1 Candidatus Borrarchaeota archaeon
AGTAAGATCTTCGTTTCCTTCAACAAAGTAAAAAGGAACTTCTAAAATATCACTTAAAGTTCGTAAAATTGTTGTCTTGCTAACTCCCGGGGGCCCTTCAAGAAGGATGGGCTTTCCCGCTTTTAATGCCGAGAGAATAAGCACTACTTCTTTCCTTCTCCCCACTACGTTCCCAAATACTTGCTCAGCAACATTTTTTGTATCGGAAGTGCTGAGTTTCGCTAAGATCCGTGTCAACTCTCAGACCTCTTAAAATCAAGTAGATATATCAACTCGGCAATTATTTATAAAACTGTGGAATTGTGTATGGAACTTCGTGAAATTGAAGAGAAGGAAGTGCTTACGATTCTAGATAATTTACTATACTTGTGCACCTAATTTCATTTATTTGAAAGCGAGCAATTTTTTTTGCGCATTAAGGTCTCAACATTTATATTTTCAAAATGCAATATCTTTCCAAAATTTAAGAGTTAGTAAGGGAAGAGAGAAAAAATGGAAGGCACGTTTGGATCACTCAAAGAGAAATTAAATGAAAATAATGAGGTCTTTTTCACTGGAATTGGTGGACAGGGAATTGTAACTGGCTCTAATCTTTTCTTGGAGGGATTATCTGACACAAAATGGCATCTTACTGGGGTATACTCACCCGGCGCTGAACGACGTGGCAAGCCAATCTCGTGTTTTATAGGGCTATATAATGACCCAAAAAAGACTAAAAGTTATGAAATGTTAACTAAGAAGGATTTTGTCATCATTTTCGATCCTGCTTCCGTAGGAAAAGAACAACTTCTGAATGGATTGAGAGAAGATGGAATTGTTCTGTTCAATACACCAAAAAGCCCTGAGGAATTAGTTAAAGCAAATGGGAAACTAGAGTATTTTAATGTCGCTACAGTTGACGCATCAGGGATTTTTAGTGAAGTTTTTACAGAAGCATTTGGTAGGGCGCCGACCTTTGAAGAAATTCGACCAAACGTGCCCGTAATCGCAGCATTCTTTAATATAACAGGCCTTGCGTCACTTGAAACTTTTATCAAAGTGGTTACAAACAAATGGGGAGGACGCATAGGCGATATTAATAAACAAGCGGCAATTGCAGCTTATAATAAGGCTCTTGTAATGAAATCCTCTAAAAGAGGGATGGAACCAATGACTACAAAAACTTCAACCACACCAGTTGATGAATTGACTGAAATAGCATTGTGCTTCCCACAAGAAGGCATAGGTGGACTTACAGGCCTGTGGGCTCTTATACAGCCTAAAATTAAGGAGGATTTATGCAACAATTGCGGAACTTGTTTTATTTACTGCCCCGACAACTGTATTATTTGGACAAAAGGAAAAGAAGGAGTTCCAAAAATAGATTTACGATATTGTAAAGGCTGCGGTATCTGCGCAGAAGAATGCAAGCAAGATGCCATAGAGATGGTGGAGGTAAAACGATGAAAAAGATTCTTAGCGGAAATACAGCTGCTGCTGAAGCCGTTCGGTTATCCAGAGTAGAGGTTGTAGCAGCTTATCCAATCACACCTCAATCTGAGATCGTCGAAACGATCTTTGGGTTTATTGCTGATGGTAGTCTCAAAGCTGATTTCATCCGCGTGGAGGGAGAGCATACTGCGATGAGCGCAGCCATAGGGGCTGCTATGTGTGGCGCCAGAACTTTTACCGCAACAAGTAGTCAGGGCGTACTTTACATGGACGAAATGGTACACTGGGCAGCCGGGCAACGCGTTCCAATCGTTATGGTGTTGGTAAATAGAGCAATAGGACCACCTTGGTCAATTTGGTCAGATCATCAGGACGCCATGTCTAAAGCACTCACCGGATGGAACATTCTCTTTGCCTCGAATCAACAGGATGTGCTCGATACGGTTATTCAGGCTTATCAGATAGCAGAGGATCCAGACATACATCTCCCACTAATGGTATGCGTCGACGGATTCAATCTAAGCCATAAATCCGCACGAGTAGAAGTGTCTGATCAAGCTAAAGTGGATGAATTTCTCACTGGAAAACCCAATGTCTACCTCGATGTTGAAAATCCTACGACCTTTAACAGCCTTATTTTTCCGGAAAAGAGTTTTATGGAGTATAAATACAAAGTAAGGCAGGCACAAGAGCGGGCAAAAAGTAAGATCGTTGATGTGGCCGAAAAGTTTCGAGAGAAATTCGGCAGGTATCATGGTGGACTTATAAACACATATAAATGCCATGATGCCGATGCAGTTTTCGTTTCCGCTGGAACGTTAGCAGATCAGGCAGAATTAGCAGTAGATAAGATGCGTGAGAATGGAAAAAAGATCGGATCCGTTAAAATTAGAGCGTATCGACCTTTTCCAACTGAAGAATTCAAAAAATTAGCTAAGAACATCGGTAAATTCTTAGTTTTCGATAAGAACATCAATTTCGGGATGGAAGGCGGTGCAATGTTTACAGACTTAAAAGCTGCACTTTACGATTTTGATGGAGGCTCACGACCAGAGATAGAGGGAGTGATAGCAGGGATCGGTGGTCGAAACGTGAGTATTGATCAACAATGTGCTACAATGGACCGATTCCTTGAAGGAAAGACCGTCGAAAAGTGGATAGGACTTCATAGGTGATTGAAATGGAAAAACAAACTATATTTTCTGATAATGAAATGACATATCCTGGACTTGCAAGTTGCCCAGCATGTACAAGCGCGCTCTCCTTAAGAACCGCATTAAAGGCACTTGGCAAAAAGACCATCATAATCATGCCCGCTTCGTGCAGCGTACCAATGACTAGTCTGTACCCAAAGACTGCCGTCAAAGTTCCAATGATGTTTGTGGCCTTCACGGCAACAGCATCAACAGCAACAGGAATAGCGGCTGCTCTAAAAATGAGGGGAGATAATGAAACTAATGTACTTTGTTGGGCAGGAGATGGTGGAACTTTTGATATTGGACTGCAAGCACTCTCAGGTGCAGCAGAACGTAAAGATCCTATGATCTATGTCTGTTATAACAACCAAGCATACATGAACACTGGAACTCAACGGAGCGGGGCAACTCCGTATGGGGCATATACTACTACAACTCAAACAGGAAAAATTGTT
>JAEOSO010000062.1 GCA_016840315.1 Candidatus Borrarchaeota archaeon
GTTATCAGGAGAGTTAAAGAACACACCAAGGGATGCTTCTCTAGTCCCTTGCTCTGTAAATGGTGGTTTAAACAGAGAGGAAACTCTCAGTGATCATCATAGAGTACTGACTGATAACCTTGGCGAAGAGAACCTACTCCCTGTCAACAACAGGGAGAAACAGGACTTGAGAGTCCCTGTTTACGTATTAAACATGAGGGGGCAACCTCTCATGCCCACAACTCCCAAAAGGGCACAGTTGTTGTTGAAGGATGGGAAGGCTACCCTTAAAGAACGCTGTCCTTTCACCATTCAGTTAAAGTATGCAACTGGCGAAAACACACAACCCATTAAACTGGGAGTGGATATCGGATATAAGAGCATTGGATTTAGTGCCAAGACCGATACGTTAGAGGTCATCAGCGGAACGGTGACCTTACGACAGGATGTCTCCAAAAAGATTGAAGAACGACGTATGTATCGTAGAAATCGTAGAACTAGATTAGGATATCGCCCACCTAGATTTAATAACCGAAAACGACCTGAAGGATGGTTAGCCCCTAGTATTCAGCATAGACTTGACTTACATATTCGATTAGTCAATAAGATCGAAACACTGCTACCGATAACCTTCAAAAAAGTAGAAGTGGCCAATTTCGATGCACAAAAAATGCAGAACCCCGAAATTACAGGCGTAGCATATCAGCACGGCACACTTCAAGGCTACGAAGTCAGAGAATACCTGTTAGACAAATGGAAACGAAAGTGCGCCTACTGTGGCAAAAAAGACGTTCCCCTACAAGTAGAGCATATTATCCCTAAAAGTAGAGGCGGAACGGATAGAATCTCCAATCTCACCTTAGCCTATAAAACATGTAATGTAAAGAAGGGAAATCAGACCGCCGAGGAGTTTGGCTACCCTCACCTACAGAAACAGGCAAAGAAACCTCTTAAAGCGACGGCATGTCTGAATAACCTTCGTTGGCAGCTAGTAGCGCAGTTAGGCGCAGAGCATACTTACGGGTACGTCACAAAATACCAACGTAACAAGTTAGGTCTGGAAAAGTCACATATCAATGACGCGTTCGTAATCGCGGGCGGAACGAATCAAGAACGTTGCCGTCCTTACCAGGTAATTCAAGTGAGGCGCAATAATCGTGCTATACAGACGAATAGAAAGGGATTCACACCGTCTATTAGGAAACAGAGATACCAGTTGCAACCACATGATTTGGTAACCTATGATGGCAAACGATACAAAGTAAAAGGCGTATTCAATTATGGAAAATGGATACGATTAAGTGGCTCAAATGGAACTGTCGTAAACACCACTATCAAAAACGTGGAACTGTTGAAATATGGAAAAGGATTAGTATTTACCTTCAAAAACCACTAATAAGCGCAATTCATCCCCCCAACAAGTTGGGGGGTATTCTTGCGGAGAAATAATAAAAGGACATTCGTTTCAACGATGGGTTAAAAAGGCATAGCAATGATTTAGGCAAAACATAAGAAGAAAAAATAAATATTGGGGAGTAAATGCACACTTACGAAGAAATATTTCAGAAATGGATCAAGGAATGGAATACCAAGAAGATTCCACCAATTACAGATGAATTTTGTATCAAAATTGGAGATCATTTTAGGCAAAGTGCATTACACCTATCCAAAGAATTAACACCACTTGAAAGAAGACTATTTGAAATAAAACATAAACGATTAGATTTTTTAATTAAGGATTTTTTCACCATTCGAATGAGAAAGATCGTAAAACGAATAGTTGAAAGAGCAGATATTGATATTACGAATTTACCTAAAATTGAGGAAAGATTGTGTTCAAATCTAAAGGATGCAATCAATACCTATTTGCGCTTAGTATTTCTGGAAAATCAGGCCATAAGAGATGATGAAAAAGACTCTGGAAAAAAGATTATCAGAATACTAGAACAATTGGATTCCTTTGTAGGTACAGATTTGAAAGTATACGGTCCGTTCGTGCCAGAAGACATTTGTGCTTTGCCAAATGAAAATGCAAAAGCCTTAATTGATCGAAATGTTGCTGTAGGTGTCGAAATCAAGAGAAAATAAACACTTGTCAACAGTATCAACTAGTCACGAAACACATTGACAAACTTGAATAATTCAGTTTTCTAAAGGATACTAACTTATTAACGTATTATGCATTCAGTTCGCCTTATAAACGCCATTGCTCAGTCTCGTTCTGCGCACACCTCTAAGTTCTTGAGTATTGATGTTGCCGCTTCCATGCTCGGTCTTTGCACCAAAACATTGCGACGCGGGGATGCAACGGGACAATTTAAACCAGCCTTTCGCACTCAAAGTAATCATCGTCGTTATAATCGCCATCATATACTTCTCATTATCCGTCGTCGATCCACCAAAATCGCACCTGATGCACACGCTTCTTCTCCTGAAAACTGCTCCTGACACGCCGCCATTTATACCCTAGTGTCCTCCTCTAGACAGAAAACCTCTGGTGAGCTTGCCCGGCAGCAAGAAGTTCTTAAATACTATTGCAGAAAGAAGGCGTATTGTATTTCCGGGGAATACTCGGATGACGGCTCGGGTTTGAACGACAGCCGGCGGGGTTTGTTGGCTTTGTTACGGGATGTTTCCCGTAGACATCACGACGTGGTGGTAGTCAATTACCGGGATCGCCACCAAGTTTCAGCACGCGTGTCAGCCTTGCTCCTCAAACAACACGTCGAGGCTGAAACAATTGCGGGCTCTTGACTCGTCAAACATCCTTCATCCTCATCATAACTCATAACGGGTCTCCTCTATCGACCCGTCGGACAAATGTCCAACTTTGTCCAAGCTTATAGATAGAGTAGGGATTACCCACCAGTTGTTACAACGAAAGATATTAAAAAAAACAAAGAGAACATAAAATAAAATGTTTAAATAGACTCAGGAGGATATTAAATGAAGATCGAAAAGTTAATTCCGCAGCCACGATCGAGATTTTTGCTCGTGAGGTGTCCCGAATGCGGTAACGAGCAGAAGATATTTGGAAGTGCTACAACTACGGTCCTATGTATAATATGTAATCGCGTCCTCGCGGAACCTACCAGAGGCAAAGCACAAATTGTTAGTAAAATAATTCAAGTTTTAGAGTAACTCGCGAACTCTATAACAGATCTGTTGTAGTTTTTCTATCAAATTTCATGTCTTGAAAATGAACCTAGCAAAAAATAATCTAAAAGATGAGAGAAATGGTCAAAAAGAAAAAAGCATTTCCAGAAGAAGACGAATTTGTGATGGGTACGATTACCAAGATCTCGTCTCATGGTGCATATGCGTCTTTAGACGAGTTTGAGAAGAAAGAAGGACTTATTCATATCTCAGAGATAGCGTCTACATGGGTCCGCAATATTCGTACTTATGTCCGAGAAAAACAAAAAGTGGTAGTAAAAGTTCTTAGAGTTGATGCAGCAAAAGAACAAATAGACCTCTCACTTAGGCGAGTTACAAATGCGATGCGAAGAAACAAGATTCAGGAATGGAAACGTTCACAGAAAGCAGATAACCTCTTAGAATTAGTGGCAAAACAATTAGACAAAACCAAAGAAGAAGCCTACGATGCGGTGGGATGGCCTTTAGAGGAAAAATTTGGAGAAATCTACGCGGGATTCGAGGAAATACATGAAAACGGTGAGATGGTTCTAGAAAAAGCTGGTATTGAGGAAGAGTGGATTAACACGGTTGTTGAGTTAGCAAAAGCACACGTCACGATAAGGAAGGTGAAACTTTCCACAATAGTCGAACTTAAATGCTTCAAACCAGATGGGATTGAAGTCATAAAAGATGCCTTAAAAAAAGGTTTAAAGTCAACAAGAAAAAAAGATGTTATATTAGAAGTTAATCTGGTGGGTTCACCGCGATATAGGTTTGCAATTCAAGCAAATGATTATAAAACTGCAGAAAAGGTATTAAACAAGGCAGTTAAGGCAACAATCACTGCTATTGAAAAGGGAGGCGGAGAAGGACATTTTGAAGAGAAAGTCTAATCTTTCTGACTTTTTGGACGGTGACTTTCTGTCGATAAGTTAGAAAATGATCTCCCTTCAATTCATGTCAAAGAGACTAAGGAATACATGTTCATATATAGAAATTGTGCCTAACAGGGATTTTTGTCTAATGATATAATCGGTGCTTCATAATGGGTAAAATAATAAAAACATGCGTAGAATGTAATCACTATAGTATATCATCGTCAATTTGTCCTGTGTGTGGTGGACGTTTAAAAGTTGCCGCACCTCCAAAATTTAGTCCACAAGATAAATATGGAAAATATCGCCGGATGCTTCTTAAAGAGATTTTAACAAATCATCAAAATGAGGAGCAAGTAATATGAAGTCAAGAATTCGCTTCATAGAAGATTTAGACTCGATATCTATGCAAAATCCTGTACTCATTCAAGGACTACCTGGTGTTGGCAATGTCGGCAAACTAGGCGTTACTCACATGATCCAAGAACTTAAAGCAATTCATTTTGCAGAACTTTATTCGTATACTTTTCCGTATCATGTGCTTGTGGATAATAATGGGATTTTAAGGCTTCTCCGAAATGAATTTTGGTTTGCTCAACTTTCTAAAAGTGGCGGTGAACATGACATAATACTTCTTACGGGAGATTATCAAAGTCAAACACCAGAGGGGCAATACGAAATAGTCAATTTGATACTTGACCTAGCCGAGAAGCTTAGTGTTAGCCAGATCTATACGTTAGGTGGATACGCTACAGGAAGTGTTTCTAAGAACCCTAAAGTTTTTGGGACCGCAACAAATCTCTCTTTAATAGAGCATCTTAAGGAAGAAAATGTTGAGATAAATGAATCTGGAGGCCCTATAGTAGGGGCTTCAGGATTACTCATTGGTCTTGGAAAGATGAGAGGAATAGAAGGGGCATGCCTGCTGGGAGAAACATCTGGGTTTATGGCAGACGCTCTCTCTGCTAAAGTTGTTCTTGAAAAACTAATCAAACTTGTTAAAATTGAGTTAGATCTTGATGTATTAGAAAAAAAGGCCCTGAAGATAGAGGAAGTTATCAATCAAATGAAAAAAATGAAAAGACCCAGCATTCGAGGACGTCCAGATAGCGAAAGTGAAGAAGAAAAAGATGATCTTTCCTATATCGGATGACGTCCTAATAAGCTTTTGTCCATAAGAGATACTTAGTTTAGTTCACCTGATATATTCTAACAAGCCAATTTTGAGTTGTATGTACTTCTTGAAAAGAGCTTATGCTACTTACAGGCCTAGGGGCTCTGAAGAATTGATAGTAAAGTAGTTGATATATCATAGAGTCGTAATAGGGGTCTTTAGGAGTGCCTGTTTCTTCATCCCAGTAATCTACTTCACGAATTTTTGTTTCATTGAACAAGTTCTGTTCTGCGATACGAACCATCCATATCCATTTACCTTCATCGCCTCCAGTACCTCCAACAGCGCCTGTAAAATAGACGAGCACATAATCGGCACCGAGCATCTTGAATATCTTAGTAGCATTTTCAGGTGGCGACATAAATGCAGCAGCTACCCAAGCGATCTGCGTCGAGTTAGTGGTTGCATTATCGACAAGAGTTGTCCTATTACCAATTGCTTCAATCCAGTAGCCATAATCCCACCAGGCAGCAATTACTGCGTCTTCGTCGGTTTCCTCTATTAGAAACTGCATTCCTTCTTGCCAATCGTGCAATTCCACAGGTTGTCCTTGAGGACCTTCTCCTACAAGGATCACATCAGGACTGCTAAAATAGTCGAATGCTACTTGAGTACCGTGCCATGTATACAAAGTCATCATAAAACCAATGAAAATTACAATAAAGATAGCATAATCTTTGGGCACAACTTCTGTCACACGGATTCTCCTGCGTACGATTGCAGCACGTTCGAGTAGAACTCTCGAAAAGGGCTTCAGGACGTTTGTTAACGCAAATGCAGAGAGAAGACAAGCTACTGGAGCTAATATAAGCAAAAGGCGAACCATTGATCCCGAAAAATAGACTGCAGTGATGCTGAATAATATAAGGAAAATATCGTCATCTCTTAACCGTCTAAATGCAAAATATATTCCTACAGGTAAAAGGAAAACGAGAATATCAAGGTTGAAGAATAGCTGCCCCCATGCTAGGGGGATATGTTCGCTAACGGATTCAATAAGTGGGGGACGATCCAAAGGATTAATTACTGATAAGAATTTTCCAGATATAAGTGATATTTGGCCTTCTGAAAAAAGAAATGAAAGGACTCCAATGATACATCCAAGGCCCGCAATCATCACAATTACTGCTAGTTTTTGAATAGATACATCTGGTAAAAGGGGAGTCGCCCATAGTAGAATACCATATAGGAATAAAATCACTAAAACAACGAGAGGAAAGAATCCAGTAAATGAAGTAATGAATTTGATACCTGTTCTAGGCACATGAACGGCAATAATTATACCAATTAGTATGGTAAGCGAATATGATAACAACAATTTATGAGAGTAACGATTGAATAGAATGAGCACGATGACTGCAAGCGGTATTAAACCAAAAGCAAATGTAAAGGCACCCCAACTGGCGGAAAGGCCACCTAAAGATAAACCTGCAAGAATACCATCTCTTATTGAACCATTTTTTTCGGATTTAATGAAAAAGAAGAAAGTTGCAACCATGAGAAATACGCCAATACCCTCATTATCAAAGAAGCCGGCCATCGTTCGACTAATGTACGCAGGACAAAAGGCTAATAAAAATGCGGCAATTAATCCAGTTTTTGTATCAGCTATTTCCTTCCCGAAAAAGTAGAGTAACATACATGTGATGGCACCCATCAAGGCGGGGAACATATAGCAGACAAAAATTAATTCCACATTAAGACCTAATGCTCTCATAATGAAATAAATTGTTGCTGCTGCAAAAGGTGTTCCTGGATATGAACTGCTCCAAATAGCACGCCCATAGGGGTACCATGAAAGCGTATCATACCACGAGAAATATGCTAAATAGCCATTCTTTACTACATAGTCAGCAACTCTATATTGAAACCAAGGATCAAACGCTTTTAGAAGGGGTTCAAATCTAAAAAATGGAAACAGACGCAATAAAAGAGCAATAGAAAAGATGATGAAGAGTAGAGTATATTGAATAACCGTGCTGGGTTCAACTTTTGGCCATACCATCTTCTTTCTAATGCCTTTCCAAATGCGATCAAAAAATGACATGATCTCATACCCAAATATATTCTTTCGGTGGAAATCTTTGCTTCTAAGTAGTTCATACCCATATGTTATGTTAATCTAGAGATTAGCACGAACGTCAAATTATTGTGTTGACTTTATGATTTGAGAACTCTTAAAAAATTTTGTGTTAGATAAAGAAACAATTTCACGAAAAAATATCTCCACCAGTGAAAATCAGTAAGGGAAAAGTGATCTAAAATTATGAGAATCTAGATAAAATTTGGAGAAATCTAGTTTAAAGAAATCTGTAACAAATTAAGGTGGATTCTATTGAGGATTATACATGTTACATCACACTTCCTCCCCGATGTAGTGGGTGGTGTTGAAAACTACGTTTACCATCTTTCAAAGGAGTTTATTAAACAAGGTCACGATGTCAAAATATTTACATCAAAATCGCACCGCAAAACATCTTCTACAAAAAGGTTTGCCGGGATACCCGTAATTCGATTACCTACATTTTTTAAGATGTATAACACACCAATTCTTCCATCGTTATTTTTTGAACTTATTAAGGAAGACGCTGATGTAATACATGCTCATTTACCACATCCAATGGTTTATGATATTGCTGCTTTCATTGGTCATTTTAAACGCATCCCGTTAATCGTTACAGTACATAATTTAGAGGTAGGCGGAAGTTCACTAAATAAACTGTTTTCCAAGTTATATTCTAATTCATTACTACATTTTACGCTAAGATTTGCGAAAAGAATAATTACTACAACACAACAATATATCGAGACTGCTGAAATACTCAAAAAGCTGCGTTCTAAAATTAGTGTGATTCCAGTTGGTGTAGATCTCACATATCTTAAGATAAAATACGACAAGGAAAAATTAAGAAATGGATTAAACCTCTCTGATAAATTTGTAATACTTTTTGTCTCTAAGCTTACTGCATCTCATCGATATAAAGGATTAATTTATTTATTCAAGGCTCTTGCTAAGATTAAGAAAATAGTCCCAGAAATACAGCTTTTTATTATTGGAAAAGGTGAGCTTCGTCCCTACTACGAAGAATTGACCCGAAAATTGCGTATTGAAGATAAGGTGACCTTTACAGGTTTCGTTGACGAAGATATACTGATTAAATACTACACTCTGGCAGATCTTCTGGTATTACCATCAATTACCAAACTTGAAGGATTTGGCATGGTTGCGTTAGAATCACTGGCCTTTGCGACCCCAGTAATATCCACAAATATAGCAGGAGTATCTGAGGTACTTACAAAAGAAAAATGCGGAATTGTAATTGAACCCCAAAATTCAGTAGCGCTAGCAAAAGCAATTCGAACCTTTGTATTAGATAAAGAACTTGCTAGCACTATGGGGAAGAAAGGAAGAAAAATAATTGCACAAAAATATAATTGGGTGGATATCTCTAAAAGAATGCTCGAAACGTATCGAGAACTTGCAGAGTAAGTTTATGAAAGGAATTTTTCAGTTTAGCTGAAAAAAAGATATAAAAATGAATTAAGAGAGATACGTGCATAATGAACAGGCTATTTTCTATAATGCAACAGCATATTGAGTTTTCTGAGGAGAAAGTGCAATTATTAGTCTTGTTTATCATAGCATTTAGTTTGCGATTTTTCCTTCAATTCTTTAATATTGTCTTCGAAGGAGATGAAATGAACTATGTGCAGCTTGCAAAAAACCTATATTACGGAGAAGGATATACTGTTACGTTCATAAATTTCTTATATCTTTCGAGCCCGTTTGGAAGCCCTGACTTCTATTGGCCTCCATTACTTCCCTACGTGATTTATTTATTTTATATTGTATTTGGTGTAAGTGATTTTTCGGCAAAATTAGTCTCAGTGATATTTGGAAGTTTATTGGTGATTCCAATATATTTTCTTGGAAAACAGCTCTTTAATGAAAAAATTGGCTTCTTATGCGCGCTCTTAGTTACAGTTTCCCGGAACTTAGTATTGTTTTCTATTCAAGTTAATGCAGATATCGCTTTGGTCTTTTTTCTAACAACATGTGTATATTGGAATATAAAAAGCACGGAAAATGCTAATTTGAAATACTGTCTTTTGAGTGGACTTTTTTTTGGGCTGGCATACCTAGCCAGATTCTCTGCAATTATTTTTTTGCCCATTCTGCTATTTAATCTGCTTTATCTGGGCAAAACGAAAAAAAAGGTATATAGTTTCTTTTTATTCGTAGCTAGCTTTTTTGTTATAATATCTCCTTGGCTTATTCGTAATGTTTTGTTGACAGGTTCACCTTTTTTCTCAGAAAAAGGGATTCCGTTAGCAAGTTACATCCTTGGAGGAAGTTATGAAGAAAATTTTTTCGGATTAACAGCTCCCCCAAGTCCAATTCAATTATTTCTAGAAAATCCATTTGGTGTCATTTCAAAATGGTTAATCGGTATATATCTCGAATATAAAGTATTTCCACAATATCTTACTCCGCTTCTATTTGTTCTAGGATGCATCGGAGGAATTGTTTCACTTGATAAATGGCAACAGAGATTAATCCTTTTCCTTCTAATTTTTACAAACGTTGCATTCTACGGGATAGCAATCTACGCGGGAAGAATTGGTGCCGTAAGTAGATATAATCTGGTAATCTATCCATTTTTCTTTATTTTTTGTGCAAGAGGGATATTAAAGTTACAAGAACTTATTCCAAAAAATTTTCTGGACATTAGAATAAAGAACATTCATGTTAAGCGGCATATCATAACTATTGTTGTCATTATAATAGTAATTGAGGCATTTGCTACAGTAGCGGGCAATATAATTCGTTTTGAATGGCAAAATGACTCTTTGGAGTTGTATAAGGCGGGCCTATGGATTAAAGATAATACGACTCCTGAGGCAATTTTAATGAGCCGACAAGATACAACGGCTTATTATGCAGAACGGCGTTCAGTAAGACTGCCTTTCGGTAATTTCTCAACAATAATG